>ONVB01000154.1 GCA_900321145.1 uncultured Eubacteriales bacterium
GAACAAGGTGCTCGGCGAGACTTCGGCTACGCATATCATCGTTACCTTTGACCTTAAGGCCAAGACCTTCAGACATGAAATGTACTCCGAGTACAAGGGTACGAGAAAACCCATGCCCGACGATCTAAGAGAGCAGAGGGCGGTCATAGAGGATGTTCTTAGGAGTATGAACATAACCATAGTTACCTGCGAAGGCTATGAGGCGGATGATGTGATCGGTACTCTGTCGAGGAAGGCAGACAGAGAGGGCTTCCTTGTAACCATTCTTTCGGGAGACAGGGATCTGCTTCAGCTTGCGACCGATAAGATCATGATCAAGCTTCCGAAGACAGCCGGCGGAAAGACTGTCATCTATGATTATTACGCCGATCAGGTCAAGGAGCAGTATGGCGTGGATCCGATCACATTTATCGATCTTAAGGGGCTTATGGGCGATACCTCGGATAATATACCCGGAGTTCCGGGAGTGGGCGAGAAGACCGCGCAGAAATACCTGCTTGAATATGGTTCTCTCGACGGACTCTATGAGCATATAGATGAATTAAAACCCGGAAAGGGCAAGGACAGGCTGGTTGAAAACAAAGAGTTGGCTTATCTTTCGAGGGAGCTTGCGACAATAAAGCTTGACGCTCCGGTCGAGGTCGATCTCGATGCCGCTTTGATCAAAGAAATGTATAACCCGGAGTCCTATAAGGTTTTTACAGACCTTGAGTTAAAAAGCCTGTATAAGTATTTCGAGGATCAGCCTCGTGAAACATCCGCAGCAAAGCTCCCTGTGTTTGAGACAGAGCTTATAAGTGATGCTTCGGGACTCGAGCAGGCGCTGTCACAGGCTTCGGAGTATATATCTGTCGCGTTTTTTAACGGAACGGACGGTTCGGCTTATGCTTCGTTCTGCATATCCGAGGGCAAGGTCTATATAGCGGCCTGTTCAATCCTGCTTTCGGAGGATGCTTTGGCTGAAGCGATCGGGGCAAGGCTTAAAGCAGGTACCAGGCTTGTGTGCATGGATGCAAAGGAGCTTGTCGACAGATTAGGACTGAGCGTGGATATGGACATAAGGGATATAGGACTTTATGCATATCTGCTGAATCCGCTTGCGGACGGCTATGATTATACGGATATCGCACTCGAATTCTTTGGGGAGACACTGCCATCCGGGAAGGAGCTTTTCGGGAAAGAGAAGCTTAACTTTGGTTCGGGAACAAACGAATCCCATGTGAGATATATGGCCTATAAGGCATTGGTTCCTTTCGCTGCCGGGCAGATGCTTGAGGACAGATTAAAGGAAGAGAAGCTCGACAGGCTATATAAAGAGGTTGAGCTTCCGTGCGTATTTGTGCTTAAAAGTATGGAGAGGTTCGGCATAGGAGTCGACAGAGACGGGCTTTTAAGCTTCGGGGAGAAGCTTAAGGTACGTATCGATGAGCTTGTGAAGGAGATACATGGGCTTGCGGGCGAGGAATTCAATATCAATTCAACCAAGGCTCTCGGAGAGATATTGTTCGAAAAACTCGGACTAAAGAGCGGCAAGAAGACCAAGAGCGGCTATTCCACAAGCGTCGAGGTGCTTGAGAAGATCAAGGACGATCATGAGATAGTCGGAAAGATACTTGAGTATAGGCAGCTGACCAAGCTCAACTCAACCTATGTGGAAGGCTTGAAGGATTATATAAGAGAAGACGGCAGAATACACGGACATTTCAATCAGACGGTTACGGCTACGGGACGCTTAAGCTCAACCGACCCGAATCTTCAGAATATTCCGACCAGACTTCCTCTCGGCAGGGAGATAAGGAAGGTCTTTGTCCCGATGGAGGGCTATACATTTGTGGATGCGGATTATTCGCAGATAGAGCTCAGGGTGCTTGCACATATGTCCGGTGACGAGACACTGATAGAGGCCTATAATAAGGGGACGGATATACATGCGATCACTGCGTCGGAGGTATTCGGTGTGCCTATCGATGAGGTGGATGACCTTATGAGAAGAAAGGCAAAGGCTGTCAATTTCGGTATCATATACGGCATAAGCTCCTTCGGACTCGGACAGGACTTAAACATAGGCCGTAAGGAGGCCGAGCAGTACATAGAGAAGTACTTTGAGACCTACGGAAAGGTAAAGGGATTTATGGATTCCTGCGTAGCCTTCGCTAAGGAGCACGGTTATACGCTGACCATGTACAACAGAAGGAGACCCATTCCCGAGCTTAAATCCTCGAACTTCATGACCAGGAGCTTCGGAGAGCGCGCGGCCATGAATTCACCCATACAGGGCACGGCAGCGGATATCATAAAGATAGCCATGAATTCCGTGAGCAGGGCGCTCGTGGAGGGCGGCTATAAGTCGAGGCTCATACTGCAGGTACACGATGAGCTTATGATAGAGACCGCTTTGGACGAGCTTGAGGATGTAAAGAAGCTTTTAAAGGAGAAGATGGAGAACGCGGCACAGCTTGCGGTCCCGCTCATCGTGGATGTGAAGCAGGGCGACAGCTGGTACGCGGCGAAGTAAAGGATCTTAAAAAATAAGGAGTATCCGTAATGAAAGTAATAGGCATCACAGGCGGCATAGGCTCGGGCAAGAGCATGGTGCTTGAGTATTTAAAGAGTCTTGATATATATGTGGTTGAAGCCGATAAGACTGCCAAGGAGCTTATGAAGCCGGGAACGGAGTGCTATGCCGGGATAATTGACACCTTTGGCAGAGAAGTGGTCGGAGAGAACGGTTATTTGGACAGTGCAAAGCTCGGAAGCATAGTGTTCGGCGATGAGAGGGAGCTTGAGAAGCTCAACTCCATAGTACATCCGGCTGTAAAGACATACATAAAAGAGGATATAGACAGGGCGCGGGCCAAAGGAGAGAAAATCTATGCTCTTGAGGCGGCTCTTTTGATAGAGGACGGATACAGGGAGATATGTGATGAGCTCTGGTACATTTTCGCGGAGAGGGAAGTCAGGAGAAACAGGCTTATTAACGGCAGGGGAATGACTATGGATAAGATAGATGAGGTCATGAACAGTCAGTCTTCCGATGATTATTACAGGGAAAACACCGACCGTGTGATAGACAACAGCGGTGATTTTCAAAATACTGCAATACAGGTAAACGAATGCTTGAACAAATTGTGAAAAAATGATAAAATAAAGAGTAATTTTGAAAAAAACTTGTACATTTTTGGAGGAACGTATGCCGTCAGCTGGTAAATACCCGGAGCCGTTGGTCTTCGGTCTTGATATAGGAACGAGAAGTATAGTGGGTACCGTGGGTTATCGCGACGCTCATAAGTTTAACGTGTGTGCGATGGCTGTCAAGTTTCACGAGTCAAGGTCCATGGTGGACGGACAGATACACGATATCAACAGAGTGAGCGAGGATATAAAGTGTGTCAAGGAAGAGCTTGAGTCCATGCTCGGAGATGTACGCTTAAGCGAGGTCTGTATAGCGGCCGCGGGGCGTGTGCTCAAGACTGCCGTAGGCAGTGCGGAGTACGAATTCAATGAGACAACGCTTATCACGGACGAATACATACATTCCATAGATCTTATCGGCGTTGAGAAGGCTCATGCCATAGTCAGGGAGGAGCTTGACGACGAGGAGGAGAGAACCAAGTTCTACTGCGTCGGCTATACCGTTATCAAGTATTACCTGAACGATATAGAGATATCCAATCTCGAGGGGCACCGCGGCAGCAGGATAGCTGCGGATGTACTTGCAACCTTTCTCCCCGAGGAGGTAGTGACAAGTCTTTACGCGGCCGTCGAGAAGGCGGGACTACGCGTGTCCAACCTTACGCTCGAGCCCATAGCCGCGATAAATGTAGCTATACCCGAGCGCTACCGCATGCTGAACATCGCGCTTATCGATATAGGCGCGGGAACCTCGGATATATGTATAACCAAAGAAGGAAGCATAATCGGCTACGGCATGATACCTGCGGCAGGCGATGAGCTTACGGAGATACTCGTCAAGAAGTATCTCATAGATTTTGATACCGCAGAGAGCTTAAAGACTGCGGACATGACCAAGAAGCAGATTACTTACAAGGATATAATGGGCATAGCGCACAAGATAACTCCCGAGGAGATCAGGGCTGACTTAAAGTCCGTTGAGATCGAGATAGCGGGCAAGATCGCCGATAAGATAATCGAGTTAAACGGCGGTGAGACTGTGGCGGCTGCCTTTGTCGTAGGAGGCGGAGGAAAGTTCGAGGGCTTCGTGGAGATGCTCGCGGAGAAGCTTGAGCTTCCGAAGGAGAGGGTTGCCTTACGAGGCAAGGAGGTTATGAATGAGATCAACTTCCTTACGGAGGATGTGAAAAAGGATTCCCTCTATGTAACCCCGATAGGAATAGCCTTAAGCTCTTATGATGCCAAGAACAACTTTATCTTCGTAAATGTAAACGGTGAGAGGATAAAGCTTTATAACAACGATAAGCTGACCATGTTCGACGCTGCCGTACAGTACGGCCTTTCAAATGATGATCTCTTCCCGAAGAGAGGAGCAGACCTTACATTTAAGGTGAACGGAAAGACGAGGATAGCGCGCGGCATGAACGGTGAAGCGGCGATCATCAAGAAGAACGGTGAGGTCTGCGGTATGAATGCAAGGATCGAGCCGGACGATGAGATAGATATCACCAGGTCTACCAAGGGAGATGACGCAGAGGTATTGCTCTCGGCACTTCCGGAAGCCGAAGGTACGCTTACCTTCAGAGTCAACAGTGAGTATATGACCTTGCCTAAGTTTGCCTTAGTCAACGGCAAGCCCGAGACCGGAAGCTACAGGGTGAAGGACGGCGATGAGATAGAGATGCTTACCTTCTACACGGTAGAGCAGCTGCTTACATATATGGATATATCCACCGCAAGGGATATAAGGGTGAACAACTCACCGGCCACGGAAAAGTCTATGTTGTATGATAATTTCAGTGTGGACTGGACTTACTCCGAGCAGGGCAGCGGTTATGCGGAGTCGTATGACAGCCTGCCGCAGGATGACGAGAACATCGCATCTGATGTTTCGGACAGTAAAACGGTAAGCCACCCTGATATCAGGACAGGCTCGGCAGGCAGCACGGATGTCAAGGCAGAGCCGGAAAGAAAGACTGCTGCACAGCATCACCCGGGTGAGCCGGTAGTCCTCACGGGATCAGATGTGCCCGAAACCTCGGTTGAGACAAAGCAGTCGACGGAAGAAGGACCTAAGGAGCTTAATATCAGTATCAACGGTAACCCCGTGACCATGAAGGGAAAGAGCAGATACACCTTTGTAGATATATTTGATTATTTTGAGTTTGATCTGACTACCGTAAGGGGATCGCATCTTGTTACGGATATAGACGGTCGACACGCGGATTATACCGAAGAGCTCAACGAAGGCGCGGTAATTGATGTACATTGGGAGAAGTAATCTATGGGAGATATGCCGGCGACATCAGTAAATAATTATACCGTATTGCAGAAGGTGGCCAGTATCATGCTGATTGGGCTTATCATCTTCTCAAGGTTTCTAGACAGCGCGAGTAGTATCTCACTTACGCTTTTTGTTGTGATGCTGACAGTTGTGTCTTCGTTTGCCGTGCTTGACAGTATACTGATCCACTATGCCTATTTCGGCAAGGATGTTTTGTTCAGGGTGATAAAATTCGCGGAGCTTGTAACATATTTTATGTTCTATGCATTTGTTCCCACAGGCTCCATGCTGGCAATCGCTCTGATCATGGCTGTTTGCATAGTGGCTGAGGAGTTCATCATAAGCGCTTCGGAGTATGACAGGCTTGTCATATTCTCGAGGGAGATGGGGGTCAGTGTTGTGGCTGTCATTAGCGTTGTGGTTGCCTATATCAGAAATGATGAGATAGTGTGGGTAGGCTTCCTGCTGACGATAGTGCTCGCCATGATTCTGGTAGGCTTTCATGTAGCGTGGCTTGTATCCAAAGTTGACTACTATGAGCATGAGCTCTCGGAGATCAAAATCGAGGCCGATCATCTTAACGACAGCAATCGTAAGCTCTCCGAATATCAGGAGAAGATCCGCAGCGTAAACGAGGAGATCAACTATCAGAAGGTCGAGCTTAAGACTGCCATGAAGGAGCTTGAGCACATGAACTTTGAGAGTGATTCCCAGAAGGAGCTTATGAAATTCCTGGCATCGAGCTTTGATGTGAAGAAGTCGCTTTCGACTACCATTAGTACCATTATGGATGTCAAGATGCCGAAGCTTGCCGCCATATATCTTGAGGCGGGTTCCTGCCGCAACAAGAAGGCGATGCTGCACTCCGAGACCGTGTATACCAAGATGGACGACAGCCTTAAGTCCGATGCCGACAGGATATATGAGAGTGTTAAGAACAGGAAGGGTCAGGGAGCGGTACTAACCGGAAGCTCGATAGGTACTTATGAGTTCGTGGGTGAGAACGATATAAAATCTCTTGCGCTTCTCCCGATAGGCTCGGATAAGATATACGGTATGCTTGTGATCGCATCTGATAATGAGTTCTTTTTCGAGAAGGGGCTTTCGTTCTATGAGGCGATCATGGCCGAGCTCGATATATCCGTGAAGAATATTGTCCTCTATATGAAGACAGAGGATATGGCAAGGCGTGACGGACTTACAGGCATATTTAACAGGCTGTACTTCGGACAGCTTTTCTCCGAGACGGTTGAAAGCATAAAGCGCGACGGAAAGCCTGTCGCTGTAGCGCTCTTTGATATCGATAAGTTCAAGAACGTCAACGATACCTACGGCCATCTTGCGGGCGATGAGGTTATCAAGCTGGTTGCGCATACTGCCGAGAAGTATTCCGAGGTAAACGGCGGATTTGCGGCAAGGTACGGCGGTGAAGAATTCCTCGTTATACTTCCGGGATATGATGAGCATACGGCACTGCCGGTGCTTAAGGGAATGCACGAGGAGATAAAGGCAACCGTTGTGGATACAGGAAAGCATCAGATAAATGTCGACTGCAGCATAGGTCTTACAGCTTATCCTACACTGTGTAAGGATACGGATATACTTGTGAGCAGGGCAGATAAGGCGATGTACTACAGCAAGAGACACGGAAGAGGTCAGCTTATCATCGACAGTCCGGTGATAGATGAAGATCTTAAAGAAGAAAACAATGACTAAAAACAATGATAAATGAATCCGGGAGGGAAAGAAACAATGAAGGTTTTGGTAATCAACTGCGGAAGCTCATCTTTAAAGTATCAGCTTATCGATACCGAGTCGGAGGATGTGCTTGCGAAGGGACTTTGCGAGAGGATAGGAATAGACGGAAGACTTACTCATACAAAGAGTGGTGCTGACAAGGTTACAAAGGATGTGGCTATGCCGGATCATGACAGAGCAGTGTCTATAGTTCTGGAAACGTTGACGGATCCTGTTCTCGGAGCAGTGTCAAGCTTAGAGGAGATAGATGCGGTGGGACACCGTGTGGTTCACGGCGGCGAGCGCTTCGCAAAGTCTGTTGTGGTAGATGATGAGGTATTCAAGGCCATAGAGGAAGTGAGCGACCTGGCTCCGCTTCACAATCC
>ONVB01000118.1 GCA_900321145.1 uncultured Eubacteriales bacterium
AAGGATGTCGTCGGGTGCTTCTATCTTCACCCACACTGCATTGTCCTCGCGAGTCTTTGAGAGCACACGACCCGTGCCATCGATATGTCCCGAGACTATATGACCTCCGAACCGCCCGTCCGCAGGCATCGCTCTCTCAAGGTTGACCTTTGAACCTGCACGGAGCATACCAAGGCTGCTCCTTCTCATGGTCTCCGCCATAACATCCGCCGTAAATGTATCGCCCGACAACGAGGTTACGGTCAGGCATACCCCGTTGACCGCTATGCTGTCACCTACGGCGGAACCGCTCGTGACAACTCTTCCATTTATACTAAGCACTTCCGACTTAGCTCCTTTTTTTATGCCGACAACCGTGCCGGTCTCCTCAACTATACCAGTGAACATTTCTCACCTCATAAACTCCTGAATCGTCCCCTGCTACTCTGTATAAGTTCGATAACGGAAATCAAAGATTTCCTGTCTCACTTATCGCTGCGCCGCCTTGTGTCACGCAGTGACAAATCACATTATGCGGGCGTGCGCATATAAAAAGCCCCGTATCTCTACGGGGCACTTATCCGTTCACAAAGCCTGCAAAGGCTTTACACGCTTCTGTCATCCGGACTATACCGTCGGCTCCGGAATCTCACCGGATCGGCCTCATGTGAGGTTAGCGGGCTTTACCGCCGGTGGGGAATCTCACCCCGCCCCGAAGCTTGCTCTATAATAGAACAATCCGTTCCTTTTGTCAATAGCCACAAAATAGCCGGATGAAGTAAGCTTACTACTTTTTTACCCTTATAGCCAGTTCTATCAGCTTGATAATGATCAGATAAGCAAGCGTTGTTGCAAGCAGCGGCATATAGGTTTCAAGCCTGTCATTGCGCATGGTGTCAAAGACCTTCGTCATATCGTATACCGCTATATATCCGACAACCGAGCTGTACTTTAAGGTATTTATCACATCCGCTTTGAAGTCATAGGCAAGGTCACGCCCTTTCTTTTTCTTAAGTACCCTGTAGAACTCCTTACCGTCTATGTTGAGCAGCCTGTAATCCTCCGTAAGCTTCCCGTTGTCTATCCTGCCCGCATACCTTGATATATTTCTGCATACCGATTCGGCAAATACCAGAACAAAGCCGGTCAGTGCAGCCGAGAATCCTCCGAGCTTCAAGTCCCTGTAATAGTAATAATAAAGCGACATGATAATGATTATCGCAGGAAGACCGCTTACAAGCCAGAGCAGAAGCTTCGTAAACTGCCTTATCACCAGAAACCCTTTCATCGACAGCATATAAAATATGATCCCTAAGGGTGTACCGAGCAGGACCGCAAGCCCCGTCAATGAAAGCGTGGTCCCGATACCTTTAAGAAAACTTACATCTGTTATTATATCTAACATAACTATCCTCACTGTTAAGATCCTTCCTGTTGCTTCGCTCAGGATGACACTGCTTTTTTCAAAATCCGCCTTATTCTTACCTGTCCTTACATGCTTCCTCGATCTCGTCGGCCCATGATGCACGCTCGAAGGAAAGTGTATAATAGTCATCCTCATAAGGATCGTAAGGTCTTTCATAATCCGCAAGCCACAGGTAACAGGCATCCGCAACGGATGTACTGCTCCTAAGCTTCTTATCGAGTTCCTCATACCTGTCGCTGCTCAGCAGATATACTATATAGTTTGCCTGCATCTCGGGATCGCCTATGTTAAAGGCGTAGCCCTCTCCTCCACCATTCGGCGCAAACCACTGCTCCGCAAACCTGTAAAGTTCATCCTTGTTCTCATATGCCGTAAACTGCGCATATCCGTAACCACCGTCTATGTTAACCCACTTATCATACTCATTGTAGTATCCGTTGGTCATATCGTTGTTCCTCGACTCGACAAAGTCTTTCTTCCTGATCCTCCTGCGGTTAACGTCATCTGTATACTCGCTGTCATCCACACTCCACATCTCATTGTTCAGGTCCTCAAGGTTGGCCGCAACTATTCCCGACTCCGCCTTAAGGTTGCACATCACGCCGAGCACCGCATTTTTGTTTCCGCCAAAATGTTCCGTCAAAAGCTCCCATAAGAGCTTCTCCTCAGTCTTGTTCTCGAGCTTTGCATACTCCTTATAGTTCGCATCGTCGATTGCCTTCTCAAACTCCTTATCGGTTATGATCCCGCTTCGTCTGAGCTGAGATTTCGGCAGGGCAAGCTCGAGCGTGATAAGAAGCACGATAAACAAAGCTATGACTGCCGAGAAGATCCTGAGCTTCTTCAGCGCCATAACACCCTGCTTGTCCTCCTTGATGCGTCTCAGGCGGTTCATGTGTCTAATGCGTTCGTCACTTATAAGCCTGCTTATATGTTCCTCCCGCTTGGCACTGACCTTCCTGCCTTCCACCATCTTCTCATGGAAGCTGTACAGCCTCTCTTTCCTCTGCATCCTCGCATTGCAGGCTTCTTCTGCTCTTTTTAAAAGCTGTTCGTTGTTCATCCTGTCCCCGTCACACAAGATAGGTAAGCATTATGTCCTCGCCTATCTGTTCCGCCTTATCAAGTCTCATCTTCAGGGCATCAGCAAGCCTTGCCACGCCCTCTCCTTCTACCGGAGTTTTAGCCGTTCTTCCTCCTATAAGCTTCGGAGCAACAAATGCTCTGACCTCATCTATCAGACCTGCGCGGACAAAGCTGTCCGCAAGTCCTCCGCCGCCTTCGAGAAGGATTCCGTCTATCTTCTTTTTCCCAAGTTTGTCTAACAGTGTAGTCAGATTGATACTGCCGCTTGTCTCATCGAGAGGTATATCCATCAGCTCCACTCCCTCGCCGCAAAGCCGCGCCGCCTTACCGTCATCCTCACATGCCGCACTGCTGTAGGCAACTATAGTTCTGTACTCACCCGCCGTCTTAACAAGCTTTGAATCCTCCGGTATCCTAAGCCTGCTGTCACATACAATGCGCACCGGCTGGCGTACATTCATACAGGGCTCATCCGGCCTGCAGTTCAACATCGGATCATCCGCAAGCACGGTTCCCGACCCGACCATGATACCGGTAAGCTCCCGTCTCATCTCCTGTACTCTTTTCCTCGATTCCTCACAGGATATCCACCTGCTCTCTCC
>ONVB01000156.1 GCA_900321145.1 uncultured Eubacteriales bacterium
GCATCCTCGATCATGGCCTTGGTCTCTCTGGTCTTACTCTTCTCACCTTCCGGGAACACGAAAAGATCCGCACTGTATCCCGCTTCGACAAGAGCGTTATATATAGGTTTTGCGTAAAGCTCATCGACTATGCTGTCGGTGATGACCGCAAAGCGCTTCATCTTCCCCGCAAGTCCTCCCTTTATATCCTCTATAAGCCGCCCTGTCAGTCCATAACCGACTTCTATATCATAGCTGTCGTCAACTACTTTTTTTAACGATACTCTGAAACTGCTCATCTTCATCCTTTCCGTTCAAGGTTCTCAACTTCGGAAGTACCGCTGCCGTTACAAAAGCGGCTGTCCGAAAACCTTTTCATCTTACGTTATATCCCACTCTCGAAAGCCGGTCCTCGAATTCCTCCACCGGAAGCGGCCTGTCGAAGTAAAAGCCCTGAGCCACATCACATCCGTTTTCCTTAAGAAGTTCAAGCTGCTCGTGTGTCTCCACGCCTTCCGTCACGCATTCAAGTCCTAAATCCCTGGCCATTGCCACAACATGCTTGAACATGATCCTTGTCACACTCTCATCCGGATCGCCTTCCGCCGGAAGAAAGCAGCGATCTATCTTGAGCACATTCCAGGGTATCTCCCTTATCAGATTAAGTGATGAATACCCCATTCCAAAGTCATCAACCGAGGTATATACTCCCTCCATCTGAAGGCCGTTTACAACCTTCTTTAAGTCCTGGAATTCGACATCGGTAGTCGTCTCTGTAAGCTCTACCTCCACATACTCGTGCGGCGTCTCATTTTTTTCGATCACATCCATTATACGTTCCAACAGATCTTCTTCTCTTAGGTGCTGCCTGGAGAAATTGACAGACACTCTGACGGGCTTTCGCCCCTCTCTCAGCCACTTGTTAAGGCATTTGCATACCTGATCGAGCATATAGTAATCCAGCTTACATATATCATTTGACTGTTCTAAGACAGGAATAAAGTCTCCCGGCGGTACCAACTTTCCATCCTTAAACCAGCGACATAAAGCCTCAGCCCCTACTATTCTGCCACTCTTTACATCCACCTTCGGCTGGAAGAATACCTTGAACTCCTCATTTGCTATGGCATCCGGGAATTCTCTCTGGATCTTCATGGTTTTTGCCTTAAGCTCTACCATCTTGTCATCATAGAATACTATAGACTCTTTTCCACCGTTCTTGGCCATATTTGAAGCGCCTAAGATCCTCTCCATGATCTGTCCCCATACTTCAAGGACAAAATCCTCCGGTATCACAAATATTCCGGCACTCGCAGACATCTTCACCTGTTTTTCGCTGTCCTTATCATACACAACCATCCTGCCGTTGAGAAGGTTGACTATTCTCTCAAGATGCTCCTTTTTGAACATGCAGACGAAGTTGTCTCCGCCCACATGACAGACGATACCGTCATCGCCTATCTCATTCACAAACATCTTATAATATGCCTTCATCGCAAGATCGCCGTTAGCTCTTCCGATCTCGCGGTTTATAAGCGAAAGCTGTCTTATATTGTAATGCAGCGCCGAGTATTGATTGACGGTCTTCTTCTCCATCTGCTGATTTATAAATCTCATAAAAGAACGCAGATTCGGATAATCAAACTCATCATAGAAGCCCATACGCTCCACTGCTTTCTGAAGTCTGGTGCGGGCAAGAAAGCTTATTATGGTCCGCGTGATCATACTCAGCTTACGCTTTTCCTCCTCGCCTATGACTACCCCTTCATTTGCATATACGGAACACTTAACCACCGCACCCGTATCGGTATCTACCCTGATATCGATTATGCTTTCTCCGGCTTTTCCGTTATCATAACCGACCAGAATTTCTCCGTTACCTTCCTTCTCCTCTCTGCGGTTTGTATAAAACTCGGATGTTGCCTTTGCCACACCGAAGAGTTCGCTTATCTCCTTTATCACACTGAGAAGAGTCCTGCGGTCATAGTAATCCGGATTAGTCATAGCATCGACCATCTTCTCAAACAGTCTGTGAAATTCATTCTCCTTATTTACATCCATGTTGTATCCCTCCAATAGTTATAATAAAAGCATAACCTCTTTGATTATATCACACTGTTACAGCATACGAAAGATGTAAAAAGGCCGAATTAAGTTATTTCTCGTCACAGTGTTACAATTCAGCGACCGACCGCCGATCAGTAACATCACGGTACGGCGCCCGTTTGCAACCTTGTGTTCTTAACACATCCGACCGTCACTTTTCTATGATCTGCATCTTCATATGAAAAAGCACATCCTCGGCATGATTAAAATTCCAGTTCATTTTCCGCTCATCCGGTTCATAATTCTCACGTAGGAAGCATATGCTCTGATATGCTCCCTCAACCCTGCTGTCCGGCGGATCCTCATTTCCGAATATCGCCACCCTGCCGGCTGAACGAACAAGCGCTTTATCTATCATGGGTATCACGAAAGAATTCATCTGCATAAGCCTTCTTTCCGTCCTCATGCCGATCTTATCGGCACCCGGTATGATCTCCGCCGCAACACTGCTGACTATAGACCTGATAAAGAATGATATCATGGTAAAAAGCTGACTGAAGAGCCCGTTTGCAAGGACCACATCATATGCATTTTCATAAAATATATCATCAAGAACTGACTGTGTTCCCTCAAGCTTCTTCTCCAGTTTGTCAAGTCCGCTGTTTATACAATCCTCAAAGGAAGCGGCTGTAAGGCTCCTGCCCCTGTCCCTTACAAATCCAAGCACCTCCTCACAGAACCGTTCTGTATCTTCTTCCGTAATTCCCGTCAAGGACACCTCAGTCACGTTTATCTTCTGCGATACACTGTCATCAAGACATTTCACCGCTGCCCTCATCGCCTCTTCATCTACGTCGATCAATCTTATGCTTTCAAACTCAAGCTTAGCTAATTCAATATCATTGCATCTCCCCGCTCCGACTATAGCAAGTCTTCCTCCCGCATATTCATTTACCAGCGCTGTAAGCTCATCACGGAATTTCTTCCAGTCATCCCACGCAGACTTTATTATAAACTTTTCTTTTAGCTGATCATATATCCTGCTCACATCATCTTCTCCGAAATATACTTTTGAAAAAACAATGATGTCGAGGTCAAAAGGTAATTTGCTCCCGACTCATGATATGCAGCAAAAAAGCTCAAACACAGACTAATCTATGCTTGAGCTCTTCTGATTGATATGCCGGCGACCGGAATCGAACCGGTACGGATTTTACTCCGCAGGATTTTAAGTCCTGTGCGTCTGCCAGTTCCGCCACGCCGGCAC
>ONVB01000085.1 GCA_900321145.1 uncultured Eubacteriales bacterium
ATCAGGCTCTGCAAAGCGGCAACCGTCGGCTCGCAGTTTTTGAAATCATGCATAAGCACCACAGAGTCACCCGGATTGCTCTCTACATAAAGCATAACATTTGCATTTAACTCCTCGGGAGTAAGCGATGCGTCCTCTGCGTCAAGAGACGCGGAATTCCAGTCAAAGTAAACTATTCCTTCCCTGTTCAGGAAACTTATCATATCGGACGTATTCACATTGTCACTCACGTCGTTCGAGCTTCCGCCCGGGAAGCGGTATACCTTGCTGTCAACACCGGTTACCTTCTTTATATAATCATGAATATCCTTTACATCCTTCTCAAACGCCGCCTCACTCGCATAAAGCTCCTCATATACATGAGAGTACGAATGCATGCCTATGGTATGCCCGTCATCCACTATCCTTCTGTACAGCGGTTCGAGCTCGGGTTCATCGTGATGAACTACGAAGAATGTCGCTTTTACATTGTTCTTCTTAAGGATATCAAGGATCTCCGCAGTGTGAATGCTCGGGCCGTCGTCAAAGGTAAGATAAACCTTCTTTCCGTTTAGCTTAACCGCATCCTGTGCCGGGCTCTTCTCGGGAAGAACCTCCTCGGTCACTGCCTCATCCACGCTTTCGGTCTCCTCATCCTTCTGCTCGTTTTCGACCGCATTCTCGGCATAAGCTTCCGCAAGGAACGCTATGTCAGCCGATGTCTGCTTTTCGGGAGTGAGAAATGCATCGGGATCCTCGGTGCCTCTTCCGGTCGTATCGGCTGTTCTGTATGTATACTCCGTGATGTCGTTGCTCGATACGCCGAGCGCATCAGCTATCCTGTCAAGTCTTCCGTCCATCGAATTTACTCTTATTATAAGATAAATACACAACAGAAGCGGGATTGCACACATGATCAAAAGAAATGTGATAAGAAGTTTCCTTCCTGATCTCTTCGGGCCTTTATGCTTCCTTTCTTTTCCTGTCTTATCCTTAGCCGTTTCAGCCTCTGCCCTGAGTAATTCCTGCTCATATTCACTTATGGTTTTCTTTTCACTTGCCATAAATAATCCCTGCCCTCTTTCAAACATTTGCTTGACAAAACTACATTTAGTGGTACAATGTGCGTGTCATACAAATTATTGATTACACCCTTGACCCCAAACCGGGTTTAAGGGTGTATTTTTTATTGTAAAAAAAGCAGGCTAAAATGTCAAGTATTATTTTATAAAAATGTAATATTTTTGTAATATCTTTCTTGCAAGTGCTGATTTCTGCTACATTTCACATCCCGTAGTCCAAGTATTAAATGTTACAATTTTATTTACAAATATTAACAGTTTTTTTATGGCCGCAAGGGCAGGACCGGCTACCTGTCCTTCTCGCGAAATGCCTCTCCGAGCTTCGCACGCATGGCGTCATACTGGACATACATTCGCTGGACACTGTTCTCGAGAAGATAATAATGCATTATATAAGGTATAAGAAGAACAAAGAGTGCGATCACCAAAAACAGTATGACCATATTCCCGGTGAAATTGAGGTAAAGTATACTGCCTATCGTCATCAGCGCAAAAAGCACGGTGACTATAAGGTGCACCAGCCTCTCATGTGCAAAGAAAGAAATCTGCACCAGATGCTTCTTTATCTCCTCATCCCAGTCAAGGTCATCCCGCGCAAGGATGCTGTCCACGTAATCCAGATATTCAAGGATCCTCTTCTTCATCAGTCCATACCCCTCAGCTTGATCACGGGCGAACCCTTGCCGGCTATGTAATCACCGGTGATCACCACGCTGCCTATGCTGTCATCTCTCGGTATCTCATACATTATGTCGAGCATAAACTTCTCGATGATAGACCTTAAGGCTCTCGCTCCCGTCTCCCTCTTCATGGCTTCCTCAGCGATAGCCTCATAAGCGCTGTCGTCGAACTCGAGCTTGACCTCATCTAAGGCAAGAAGCTTCTGATACTGCTTTAAGATGGCATTCTTCGGCTCCTTAAGGATCCTGATATACATATCCTTGTCAAGTGCGGTGAGCGAAAACATCATGGGAAGTCTGCCTATAAACTCCGGTATCATACCGAATTCTCTCAAGTCCTCGGTAGTTGCTTCCTTAAATATATCCTTCTCGTTGTCATACTTATCTTTAAGATCCGCATTGAAGCCCATGGATGACTGCTTGTTAAGCCTTCTCTTGATTATCTCATCAAGGTCCGGAAATGCTCCGCCGCATATAAAAAGGATATTCTTTGTATCCATTGTAACTATCGGCGTCATGGCATTCTTGCTTCCCGCGCCTACGGGAACATCTATCTCCGCGCCCTCTATTATCTTTAAAAGTCCCTGCTGCACGGACTCTCCGCTCACATCACGACTCCTGGTCTCCTTCTTCTTGGCTATCTTATCTATCTCGTCTATAAAGACTATACCGGTCTCCGCCTTCTCTACATCATTTCCGGCAACCGCAAGAAGCTTGGACAGTATACTCTCCACATCGTCGCCTATATAACCGGCCTCGGTAAGAGTGGTTGCGTCCGTTATGGCAAGCGGCACATCAAGAAGTTTTGCTATCGTCTTCACAAGGTATGTCTTTCCGCAGCCTGTAGGACCAAGCATAAGCATGTTAGACTTCTCTATCTCTATGTCATCAGCGCCGTCACTCAGCACTCTCTTATAGTGATTATAAACGGCTACCGACATGACCTTCTTTGCATATTCCTGCCCGACCACATACTCATCGAGCATAGCCTTTATCTTGTGAGGTGCCGGAATATCCTTTATGGACAGCTTCTTCTCCTCCTCGGGCTTATCCTCTTTCTTCTTCTTTTTCTTCACCTTCTGCGACTCTGGTATATCTCCGAAGGGCATAAATTGTGACATATTGATATTCGGCATCTTCGACAGATCCAAAAAGTTCAGGTTACTGAAGGAGTCAAAGCTTTTCTGCATACACTCCCTGCAGATGTGCATACCGCCCGGCAGATCTATAAACGGGCCCGCATCCTTTTCAGACCTTTTGCACATGTAACAATAGTTCTCGTACTCTCCATCCTTATTATTATTGTTATTATTTTCAGCCATCTTCTTCCTCCGCGATCGTCTCTGTTTGTCAAAGGGTTAATAAAGCATATACTCTTTCGGCAAGCACGCCATCCCGGCATGCATCCGGGCACCCGCCAAACTGTAAGGATTATATCATACAGGCATATTAAAATAAAGAATATTATTGCGCTTGGGAAATGCTCAGAGTATAATTGAGCGGTAAAAACAGCACTATGTAAACGAGGGAGGTGCGATTATGACGAAGTCATAATTTTGCATCGCACCGAC
>ONVB01000119.1 GCA_900321145.1 uncultured Eubacteriales bacterium
AGGCAATCCGTTGCCAAATGGGAAGCGGGAGAGAGCATTCCCGATCTTGATAAATGCAAGCAGCTTGCTGATATTTTCGGAGTGTCTCTGGATGATCTCGCCAATTATGAGCCTGAAGAAAATATGGGATTTGCTGTTCCTCCTAAGGGCAAGCACCTCTTTGGTCTTGTAACAGTGGGAGATAAGGGGCAGATAGTGATACCCGCCAAAGCCAGAAAGCTGTTTGATATATCGCCCGGAGATCAGCTGGTAGTTCTCGGAGATGAAGGACAGGGAATTGCCATAGTCAAAGCCGAAAACTTTTTGGCTTTAGCCGGTATGATCGAAAAACTAAAATGAGTCAATGCGGACGATGATTATCAGATATCTTTAAGAAAACATCTCCTGCAGCAATAGCGTATACAGGACTTTGGGTTTTTGATCTTATGTGGCTTGTAAACCCGTACGGAGATTTGTTTGAAAAAAAATGTATCAGACGCAAAAATGCTTAAAACCCCAGAAAACACTTGACTTTTCGGCATGAGAGCAGTAAGATAAAGATATGTATTTGTTCGCAAAACTCAGGTTTTAAGAACAAAGAGTATATGAAAAGAACGAGAGTAGTACTTACAGTAAAAAATCAAATCTCAAAGGAGTTTTTTATCATGGCCGAACTGACTTATCACGAACAGGTTGAACTTGAAAGCCTCGAATATGTCGACAACATCACCCGGCAGATGCCGCGTTATGTGACGACCTTCTTCAGAGGTATTTCGCAGACTCACAGTCCGAGGACGCGTCTTATGTATGCACGTGAAATTCAGCATTTCTTTGATTACATTGTTGAGTCCTGGACCGATTCCAAGGTTGACTCATATATGGACATATCCTTGGATTTGCTCTCTAAGGTCGATCACGAATTCATCGAGGACTATCTGTATCACCTTCAGCATTACAGAGATCCTCATACGGGCAAATTACGCAAGAATTCCGAGGCAACAATCAAAAGAAAGCTCTGTGCCATAAGCGTCATGTATAAATATCTTTATAAGCATGATATGGTCAGCCAGAATCCCGTATCCAAGGTTGACATGCCCAAGCTTCATTCCAAGAACATAGTTCGTATGGATGCAGCCGAAACGGCGAATTTCCTTGATACGGTCGAGTTCGGAAATAATCTTACCGAACACCAGCTTGCTTTCCACGAGAAAACACACGTTCGCGACCTGGCTTTATTGACGTTGATGTTAAGTACCGGAATCCGTATATCCGAATGCGTGGGTTTAGACATGAACGATGTCGATCTCGAGAATACTTCGTTAAAGATCATCCGCAAAGGCGGCAAAGAAGGCATCGTATACTTCTCCGACGAGGCGCTTGGACCTCTTAAGGAATATATAAAGGAAAGAAAGAAAATCGACGCCGTAAAAGGCTCAGAGAACGCTCTCTTTCTTTCCAACCGCAAAAGCCGTATTACGGTCCGTGCTGTCGAGAAAATGGTCAGGAAGTATGCCGGTGCTTCCGTCCCCTTGAAGAAAATCACCCCGCACAAGCTTCGCAGTACCTTCGGTACGGCGCTTTACAACGAAACAGGCGATATCTACCTCGTTGCGGATGTTCTCGGGCACAATGATGTGAATACTACCCGTAAGCACTACGCCGATATGGATGATTACAAAAAGCGGACCAACAGGAATAAGGTTGAGCTGCGTGAGCATCGTGAGGATAAAAAATGATATTTATTAACAGTATATATATTATGTAAACTACTGTCAAGTAAAATAATAAGATTCTTCGGCTTCGTCCGGGCAAGCCGAAGAATCTTTTTTCTTTACCTTCTTTTTTTCCCGCTGTTGGCGGCCTTTTCGGATATCTCCGTATACTGCTCCTGCGTTATCTTTCCTGCATGGGCGCTTATCCTTACTTCCTTCACCCGGAGTTTGTTTTTCAAAGTAAACCAAACCTGCGGATCTGTCAGAAGAAATACTATCGAACCGTCGTCAAGGATAACTCCGTTTGTAAGACTTGCGTCCTTTGCGTTAAAGGTATATACCCTGCCCGCTATATCTTCCACCTCTACGCTGAGATTGTTTACGGCTATATTGTCATTGTCGCAGGGATCAAACCGAAGTACCTTTACCCAATCCTTATCGGCAAACTCAAAGGTCCAGCTGCAGGAAACAAGCTTCTTTCCGTCATCGTCGTATGTACACTCCGGCTTGACAACCTTGGCCGTATCCTCCGAGAAGCCCAAATGACCGTTGTCTATGTAAAGCTTTGCCTCGCTGCCGGTATAAAAACTCCTCATCCTGGTTTCTATAGCTTCACTGTAGGCTTTGTTCAGGTTTCTTAATACTTCTATATACCCTCCGGCATCGCTGCCCCTGAAGAATATAACGTTGTTAAGCTGACGAAGCATATGATTCAGGTTCGTGATCTCCATTGCTGCCCCGCTCTCGGCCATTATCCAGCCCGGATAAAGCCCTGCGGCCTGTGCGGAGAAGGGATATATCCTCTCAACAGCATGTAGTATGGTTCCGTCATCCGCCACGGGTTCCTCGGGGAAATCATCATAAGTCCACTCACGTGCAAAAAGAGGCTTTAATGCCTTTGCACGTGCGAAGAAAAATGAACCGAGCGGTGCTATGGGTTCCTTATCCTGCTTTATCGATACATCTATTCCAAGCTCTTTAGCAAGTGAAGCTGTGTTCTCGTAATTTGCGCCCCACTCAAGCCCCAAGGTAAAGTAATAATCCGAGTGGTTTGGAGGCGGCGGAGAAAGAAGCCCCGCACGCTCGTTTTTCTCAAACACATCAAGGACATTTAACACATATTCTTTGGATTTGAGTGTATTTTCAAAGCATTTGTAAGCAAAAGAAAGGCCTATGGAACCCGGTTTGCTCTGTCCCGCCTTCTTGTCATGCACATGGCATATATAATCATAATCATCTAAATACGGTCTGAATTCGACTAAGAACGGCCCCACGTCCCTGCCCCGGTTCGGCACTACTCTCACATCGAGCTTTCCGGTACATATCTTCGAAAAGGCAGCTTCTATCGCAGCTTTCTTTTCCTCTGTGTTGGTGGTCACATACATATCAGTGCCGTCCGGCATTGATGAAGCATATCGTGCGCACTCATCGACCAGATCAAGAAAATGTATATGCATCACAAGCGCGATCCGCCTGCCCTTGGCAGCATTCTCATCATATGCCGTTGTTGATGACAATATATAATTCCATTGAAGATTCTTCTTTAGATCCGCCTGATTTTCCACTCGGAGCAGATTGTCCCATATGAGATTGACGTCGTAGTCCGTTTTTTCATCCAAAAACTTAAACAGCTCATAAGCCTCCTGGCCGCAGGACTCATTTAATATAACGTCATAATCCTGCATAAACGAACGGCGCTTGAATATGGGGCACTTATACTCCTCTACCATTCTCTTTGCCAGACCCACTGCCGGCTGGTAGGAATAAGGCGCCAGCTCCTTTGCGTCACAGTATACCTCCCACTTAAAGCCTGCTTTCTCAAAATGCTTTGTAAAGCGGCTTTCATGGTTGATGACCGAATCAAGATACCCTGTGATCATGGGCATATTGTCCCAATAGTCATGGAAAGCATCCGAGTTCAAAAGTGAGCTTCTCACCGCTATGAAATGTGACTGTATATGATCGGGTATATAACCGTCGGGAAGCTTTCCCCACGGATCAAAGTCTGTTTTATAAAACTGTGTTATCCCCCAGAAATCAAGGTCTTTTGCGGCCATTGTATCGAACATATCCTTAAAGGGATACACAGGTCCCATCATGGTAAAGTTCATAAGGACTATCTCGTCATAGTCCGCAAGCTTCTGCCAGCCTAAGCTGTCCAAAGCGGTCTTATAGGCCCACACGTCAAAGCCCTTGTTCTCACGCTCGATCACGCTGTCCGTGTAGGACTTGAACATAGCTCTGCCCGCATCATTTAAGGCGCCGTTTATCACAACTATCATATCACTCACATTTTTCTTGAGATCATCAAGCATGTAAGGGATATAAGAGTCGGCGACACCGTCTCTGTCATAGAAAAAATATATCAGTAATCTGTTTGGTTTTTCCTTAAGGATCATATCTTATTCCTTTCCGATTCCTCTGAGCTTTCTTGCCGGCTCCGTCATCTTCCACGAGGTTGAATTTCTCATGGCATTCAGCTCATTTTCGGTATGCTCAAGCTGATTCTGAAGCTCCATTACCACGCGGTAATCCTCTGCGATTATACTCTCCTTCTCGACCTTGAGCCTGTTCCTCTCCGGAAAGAGCGAAAAGAGCTTAAAGAACTCATCCGCCATTCCCTCACCGCAGGTAACGAGCCTGTAGCTTATAACTATTTCCTTTGTGCCATCTTTTATATCGTCCGTCAACAAATGCGGATTGTCCTCCTTAAAGAAGATAACATTGTCCTCATAGGAGACTCCGCTGTATATATATGCCGGCTCATACTCCTCACCGGAAGCGGTGTAGGCCCGTACAGATAAGACCTTTACCACGCAGCTTTGGTATGACGGACAAAACAGTACTGCTTTAACATGCTTTTCCGGGATTATCCTGACAATCAGTCTCCCGTCTTCAGCCTGTTCCGGAATAAGATTCCTGCTCACAGTACTCTCGTCCTGCATAATCTCTATTACAGAAGGTATGCACTTTTTCCTCTCATCAGCCAAAGCCGGTGCTATGTAAAAAGGCTTGCCCATCATCTCGTACAGCTTCCAAAGAGGCGTATTGTTTCTGATAATATAATCCTGGAATTTCCTCTCCATCGAGAGGTATACCTCCTCGAGACTCTTGTCGACTCCCATAAGCTCGAACAGATCCACATCACGGTCTTTAAGCAGCTGCTCCCTGCCGGTATATATATAATAATGGATGGCCCTGTATAGTATATAATTGACAGGTATCGGGAAATCAAAGCTCCATTCATAGTC
>ONVB01000257.1 GCA_900321145.1 uncultured Eubacteriales bacterium
CCTTGAGGCGTCAGCCTGTGAGCATATAGCCGAGGTAAACTGCCGCATAAAGTATGATGTGGTGATGAAGGATGAGCGTGAGTCGGGGCTCAGGGAGATACTGAACTTAGGTCATACGGTAGGGCGCGCCATAGAGACCTTGAGCGATTACAGGCTGCTCCACGGTGAAGCGGTATCCATCGGACTTGTTGCCGCGGCCGCCCTTTCGGTACATTTTGGGCTGCTGACAAAAGAGGATAAGGATAAGGTGGTCAGACTGCTTGAGAAGGCGGGGCTGCCGACCGTGATTCCGGATTATATAGACCGCGAAGCTCTTGTGAAGAAGCTTTATACTGATAAGAAGGTCAGAGACGGCTCGCTCAGGTTTGTGCTTATGGACGGTATAGGCTCGGTGAGGGAGTTTGAGCCGGGAGTATATGCGAGACGCGTGGATGAGGAGACGGCCGGAAAGATTATCAGAGAAATGCGGTAGCAGGTAATACTATAAGTTCGCCAAAGTTGTATTTTTGAAATATCATTTGTAGGAAACAGTACCCCTTTAAGTGTATAATCCTTGTATAGTAACGAGCGGATAAGTACACGAAAGGGGTATTTTTATGAGAAAAACAAAGGCATTTGCAGGGACACTTGCTGTAATGATGATGCTTACGGCATGCGGTAACAAGGCTGAGGAAAAAACAGAGGCAACTACGACGGCTGCGACCACCGAAGTTGCAACGGAAGCTGCTACCGAGGCGACAACCGAAGCGACAACGGAGGCTGTCTCAGAGGAGGCTTCAACGGATGAGGCTGTTGATGCCAAGGAGGATCCGAAAGCGGGATATCACCTTCTGTGGGAGGATAACTTCGACGGCGATAAGCTTGCTGAAGAGGACTGGAACTATGAGGTGCATGAGCCGGGCTGGGTGAATCATGAGCTTCAGGAGTATGTGGCAAGCGAGGACTATGCATATGTGAAGGATGGCCAGCTGGTGATACAGCCTGTGAAGGATGGAGACAAGTATTACTCGGGACGTGTGAATACACAGAACAAGCGCAGCTTAAAGTACGGAAGGATAGAAGCGAGCATCAAGGTTCCCGAAGGCAAGGGCTTCCTTCCCGCATTCTGGATGATGCCGGATGACGAGGGCTTCTACGGACAGTGGCCCAAGTGCGGAGAGATAGATATCATGGAGGTTCTCGGTGATGATACCAAAAAGCAGTACGGTACGCTTCACTTCGGCGAGCCTCATACACAGAGACAGGGTATCTATGAGTTAAAGGACGGAGATTTCTCCAAAGAGTTTCATGAATATGCTATAGAGTGGGAGCCGGGAGAGATCCGCTGGTATGTGGACGGAGAGCAGTTTTTCGCGACAAGCGACTGGTTCACGAAGGTTGACGGAGAGGATGAGAAGGCTTATCCCGCACCGTTTAATCAGAATTATCATGTGATATTAAATGTGGCTGTAGGCGGTGACTGGCCGGGCAATCCCGATGACAGTACTGTCTTTGATGAGCGTGCTGCTATGTATGTTGACTATGTGCGTATGTATCAGAAGGACAGCTATGACGAAAATGTAACAAAGCCCGAGAAGAAGATGAGCTTTAAGGAAGCGGATGAGACGGGTAATTTTGTAACAAACGGTGATTTCGCCGCCGATGAAGACCTGACAGACGATAACGATTGGAAGTTCCTTATAGCCAAGGACGGTGAGGGCGAGGCTAAGATCGGTGATCATGAGATCATCATAAGCTCAACCAACGAGGGAACCGAGGAGTACGCTGTACAGCTCGTCCAGCCGAATATGCCTATGGTTCAGGGTAAGACCTATACCTTCTCTTTTGAAGCTTATGCAGAGGAGCCGCGTCAGATGAAGCCTGCCATAACAGCCCCCGAGGTTGACTGGATAAGGTACTTCCCGGATACGCCCGTAGATCTCACAACAGACTGGCAGACATACAGCTTTACATTTGAGATGAAGGATAAGGATGACGACAAGGGAAGAGTAGAGTTCAATATGGGCAAGCAGGGCTCGACCGCAACCATACATATAAGAAATGTAAGGCTTGAGGAGGCCGAGTAAATACAAATATCCGTTACCGGCAGTGCTCCGTATCCGGGCTTTACATACTGCTTTCAGTTCTGACTTCGATACTGTTTCGGGGTGCTGCCGGTGATTGATTTAAATATATCTATGAAATGACTCTGAGATGCAAAGGAAAGCTTCATGGCGATCTCGAGGATGCTGTCGTCGGTGTTTTTAAGAAGCTCCTCGGCTATCTCGATCTTCTTCTCGCGGATGTAATTGCTCACGGGGATTCCTATCTCCCTTACAAATTCGCGCGAAAGGTAGCTCTTGGATACACCGGCGTGAGTTGCAAGCTCTGATACCGTGATACGCTCGTAGATATGTGAATAGATGTAATTGACACAGCGTGTGATGGGGCGTGAAAGTCCTCTGTCGCGGTTTATGAAACGCATCTTTCCGGTGAAATCAAGTACCATGCTGTTATGCGCAGCTTCAACCTCCGCTTCGGTTTTGACCTGGTCGAGCTTTCTTATATAGTAGTCGCTCATGCGGAATGCACGCTCGGGCTCAAGACCCTTGGCTATGCATTTACGGGTGACTAATGCGGTAGTCACGACCATATGGTACTTAAGGTTCAAAACGGGATCGACCGAAAGACGGCCGACGCCTGTGGAGTCGAGAAAACGGTGATCATCGCAGTTCTGGCGGACATAATCTATATCTCCGGATGCAACCGCATTCAAAAAGAGAGTCTCCTCGTCGGTGCTTCGGTGCTCGTCATATTCATCGGTATGTATATTTTTATCTTGATTATAGGACATGATTACCTCTTCACAAATTGGGTTTATATATGTTATGATACCATAAAATACGGTGAGCCGTAAAGATAATATATCGGAGGAAAATCTATGAGAAGATGGAAGGGTTTCGAGCATGGCGTTAATCTGGGAGGCTGGTTTTCGCAGTGCGACCACACAAAGGAAAGACATGATACATTTATCAATGAGGATGATATAAAGAAAATCGCTGAGTGGGGACTCGACCACGTGAGACTTCCCATGGATTATGAGCTTATCGAGGCGGAAGACGGATCTTATATGGAAGATGGCTTTGCCTATATAGACAAGGTGCTTGAGTGGACCGGGAGGTATAAGCTCAACATAGTCCTTGATCTGCATAAGACCTTCGGCTTCTCCTTCGACTTCGGTGAGAACGAATCGGGTTTCTTCGAAAATGAGGATTATCAGGAGCGCTTCTACAGGCTTTGGGAGGAGTTTGCGCGCCGTTACGGAAACATAGGCGACAGGGTAGCGTTCGAGCTTTTAAATGAAGTGACCGATAAGGAACTCTGTGATATCTGGAACAGGATAAGTACCGGATGCATAGAGAGGATAAGGAAGATCGCGCCGAATGTGAAAATCCTTGTAGGCGGATACTGGAATAACAGTATTGAATCGCTTAAGGACCTTCTTCCGCCGTATGATGAGAATGTTGTATACAATTTCCACTGCTACGAGCCGCTCATCTTCACACATCAGGGTGCTTACTGGGTGCCGGGAATGGACAGGGATGTGCGCATATCCGTAAATGCAACCTATGGCGAGCTTGCAAAGGCTACCAAGGATCACCTCTCCATGGCTTCGGTTCCTTTGACGGCATTTGATCAGGAGGCACAGCTTGGTACGGAGTATTTTGACAAGTACTTTGCCGAGGCTGTAAGGATAGCAGAGGAAAGAAATGTACCGCTTTACTGCGGAGAGTACGGAGTGATCAACTTAGCGGATGCGCAGGAGACCTTAAAGTGGTACAGGCTTATAGGTAAGTCGTTCAACCGGTTTGGTATAGGAAGAGCTGCATGGAGCTATAAGGAGATGGATTTCGGACTAACAGACGAGCATCTTAAAGATGTGCTTGATGATATAGTTAAGGAATTATAGTTGTTTTTTTGGAAAAAAACTATTGAAGAGGCTGTTGCGAAGAGAGGCGCGACAGCCTCGATTTTTTATGCACACGACCGCTTGTTTTATGTAAACATTGGATTACATAATAAATTAAATAACTGTTGCGTAAACTTGTAGTTGTAAACACCGGAAACCGGCTTATTTGCGCGAAAATCAAAAAATGTTAATTAAGTGTTGACAATAATTGTAACATTTGCTATACTGCGATTGTAACAAATTCGTAACATATTTAAGAAATATGTAAATAAAGATGTAAACTACATCTGTTTGAGGTTTTGATTGGAGGTTATTTGAAATGGTCAGGAATATAAGAAGAGGTCTTCTTATAGCGATATCACTTGGACTTTGTGCAGGTTCGTTAAACTCGGGAAAGCTTGATTCAAGGGCGGCAGAGGTTATCTACAATGATGCCAATGTCAGCATCATGACAGCGGTTGACAAGTATGTTGCAGAGAATGAGGATGCTTTCGAAGAGGAGTATGTAGCTTACCTTGCAGCATTTGAAGAGCCTGTAATAAAGGCGGCAGAAGCAGAGGTTAAGGCACCTGAGGTTGAGGCAGCAGAAGCACCGGCACCGGCCGCACCGCAGGCAACCATGGAGATAACTCTCGTAGAGAATAAGGAAGAGACCACAGAGGAGACCGAAAAGGAAGCAACCGAGGAAGCATCGGAGGAGGCTTCAGAGCAGGCTGAAGAGGAGACTACAGAGGCAGAGAGCTCATCGGATGATGAGGGTCTTGTGGATGCACCTCAGTTTGACTTCTCCGGAAAAGCTGTTGTAACAGCAGGAGAGACAGTTAATATCAGAAGCAGCGAGAGCTTATCAGCAAGCAGAGTCGGAACCATAGCTGACGGCGGTATAGTTGATGTCATAGAGTATGGTGACGAGTGGACTCACATAACCTCAGGCGGAATAGACGGATATGTAAAGACCTTTGCACTTTCCTTCGGTGATGATGCAAGGGCTTATGCAGAGGCTAACTTGAGAAAGGTAGCGATAGTAAATGTAGGCGGACTCAGAATGAGAGCCGGAGCCGGCACGGAGTATGATCAGCTTGCGCTTCTCTCATACGGTGAGAGCTACACGGTTACCGGAAGCGCGGAGGGCTGGACACAGATCGCTCTTGATGATATGACCGGTTACCTCTTTAACGAGTATATTATCATCTCTTATGATATGCCGACTGCAAA
>ONVB01000251.1 GCA_900321145.1 uncultured Eubacteriales bacterium
ATGTCGCGAACCACAAAGCTTACCAGCATGGCTATAAATCCGGCCATAGGGATAACCTTCCAGTCGTTCTGATAGACAAACATGCGGAAGAACTTCCCTATGTATATGGGTATCTGCGAGATACGGCCACGGTATCTGTCGGATCTTTTTACTTTTTGGATCTCATTTATCTCACTCATGACACACCTCCGCATACTTCTCTATGAACTGATCGGCAAGGCCTTCTCCGCCTTCCTCCTTACGGTTGATCCTCAGGACTATCTTCTCCATCTCTTCTCTCTCGAAGAACTTCTTTGCCTTCTCGATAGAACCGAAGAAGGTAAGTCTTCCCGTAAGTCCGGAATCCTTTGCCAATACTATAACGTCATCAAAGAGGTCGATCACACGGTCCGGAGAGTGTGTGATAACTATAACTATCTTGCCCTGATCGGCTATCTTCCTGAGTCCCTCCATAAGCTCGCGCGCCATTACACCGTCGAGTCCGGAATCCGGCTCATCCAATATAAAGAGATCCGGCTTGGAAATGTACTCCATGGCTATGGAAAGTCTCTTTCTCTGTCCGCCGGACAACTTGTCGCAGAGCTTATCCTTTACCGGTTCGAGGCCGAAGAAAGCAAGAGCTTCCATAGCACGCTTCCTGCGCTCCTTGACCGGGATATTTGCCGGCAGTCTAAGCTTGGCGGAATCCAGCATGGTTCTGAGCACCGTATCATTTCCCCTCATCAGGTCCTGCTGCGGCACAAAACCTATCTTATACTTCATCTTTCCGTATTCGTCATAGATGCTCGTGCCGTTCAGGATGATATTGGCCTTAGCCTTCTCATAACCGTTCACCGCATTCACAAATGTTGTCTTGCCCGCTCCCGAACCGCCGAGCAGAAGAACCATATGCCCGGGTTCTATATTAAGGTGTATATCCCGAAGCAGATATCGCTTCTTGAAGAAATCGGTGGCCGTACGCTCCTCGATATTTACGGTGAGCCCGGTATCCATGGCTTTCGCGGTTATACCCGAGATAGCCGCACCTTCGTTGTCCCTCTCATCCACATAGATAAACTTGGGCTGAAATTTCTTTATGAATCCCCACAAAACCAAGGGACAGAAATCACCTACAAGGACTACCAGCCATATCCAACTCTTTCGCACGCCAAAGAGATCGCAGAGACCGCTGAATATCCTGATAGTATATACAAAATCGGCTATCATAAGCGAAAGCATTACCAGAAGGAGCACGGAAGCTCCGAACAAATGACGCTCTAAGACCACCGGATCACCGAAGTCGATCAACAGATCCAATAGCCTTGTAACATATAAAAGACCGGAGATCAACAGATACATTCGGCCGTCGTTCTCCCTGTCGGCACACTTTGACAACTGGTATTCCCTTATTCCGGGAATAAGCGCATACCAGGCAGGTCTCTTACTCTTTGAAAATACCATCCATGCTCCGGCTGCGGTAAGCACCCAGATTACCACAAAGCCGACAATATTGCTGGAAAAAAAAGATTCAAGCATATTTCACTCTCCCTTACATTTGATATATCCGCCGTACTGCCGATATGCATCTCGACATATACGGCTCACATCACCCGATGCAATGATACTATTATAGACATCAAATCCGGATTTGACAATTCCGGATTGAATAAATATATACTCTGTTTTACCCGCATTCACAGTCCAAAGACCTCACCATAGATCAAAGGATTTTTGCAGATTGAAATACTGCATCTTTTCGTATGGTACAACAATCTTGAACATCTCATAGACAAGGTCTGAAAATGACCGCCCGGTCTCGCAGAGACAATCATCATAATCAACATAAATGTCTTTTATCACGCCTTTAGTGTTAATATGCCATCCCATTCATTTTAATCTTTTAAGCACGAAATCGGGACAACAAACACTCCATCTTCTCTTTGATATGCAAATGGAGCAACACCACATAAGACCATTAAAAATGATGGCTCTTTCATTTTGCTCGTATCTATTTTGTTTGCCAGATCAATAAGACTCTTAGCACCCTCATTTATCAGAGCATCTCCTCCGAGCTTAACCTCAATCTACTTTATCTGATATTCTCTGATAGTATTCCTTCATAGTGGTTCCTCACTTATATTAATGGCAGTCGAGTGTTTGGCTTGTTTTTATCCGAGTGTTTGGCTATATTTTATTCGAGTGTTTGGACGGTTGTCAATCAGTTTATAGCATCTAATGAAAAAGCCTGTCGGGGTAGACAGGCTCTTTCGGAAAAGTATTTTGTTACATATTGTGTGCCACATATAAATCAATTCTTATATTCAAACGATTCAAGAAAGCTTTTTGCCCTGTCGGTCTTCGGGCTGACGAAGAACTCTTTTGCGCTGCCCTCTTCGACGATCACACCCTCGTCAAAGAAGACGATCCTGTCTGCTACAGCCTCAGCGAACTTCATCTCGTGGGTGACTATGATCATAGTACGACCCTCTTTCGCAAGCGAGAGCACAACCTCGAGAACCTCTCTTACCATCTCGGGATCAAGCGCTGCGGTTATCTCATCTAAGAGCAGGACCTCGGGGTGCATGATAAGCGCCCTGACTATGGCCACCCTCTGCTTCTGCCCGCCGGAGAGCTGGCGCGGGTAGCTGTCCTTCTTTTCTGCAAGACCGACACGAGAAAGAAGCTCCACCGCTTCCTTCTCGACCTCGCCCTTATCCCTCTTCGCAACCTTTATGGGGGCTAAGGTTACATTTTGAAGGATGGTCTTGTGCGGGAAGAGATCGTAGCTCTGGAACACCATGCCCAGCTTTCGTCTGCTGTCACTGCCCTTATTTCCCGCAGGGTTGATGACCTCGTCATGAAGGCGGACACTACCGCCCTGTATCTCCTCAAGACCGTTCAGGCACCTTAAAAATGTGCTCTTGCCGCAGCCCGACGGGCCGATCACGACTATAACCTCGCCCTTTTTTACACTAAGGGATATATCCTTTAAGACGGTCTGCCCGCCGAATTCCTTATGTATATGTTCAGCTGTAAGGATGGTTTCCATGTTAATCTCCTTTTTTAAGATCCTTCGACTCGCGGTAAGATCCTTCGCTTCGCTCAGGATGACACCGCTCGCTCAGGATGACACTGCTTTAATTCTCCCACTTTTTTTCCAGATATCTCGAAAAGAGGCTTATGGGCCAGCAGGCAAGGAAGTAGAGGACAAAGACCGCTAA
>ONVB01000164.1 GCA_900321145.1 uncultured Eubacteriales bacterium
CACCTCACTGTACTCCTCGAGGAAGACTTCGCCGGAGTACCAGTACATCAACTACGATCTTGAGCTTATCAAGAAGGAGTACGAGAGGATTGACGGCGAGATCGCTGCCATGCAGATCGCACTCGACAAGTACAATCAGACCGTAGAGTTTGAGGTAGACATCTGATCAGGAGGATCTACATAAATCCGTGTAGCAGAGAATTATAATTATTCTTAATGGTTAAACTGTTCGTGGAACTGCAAGGTTCAAGGTTTGCGTTACCGTTCTTTAGTTATTTACTGTTGAGTTATAGTTTATGGTTCGATTCAAAATGGCTGATCGAAAACTCTCTGTCTGCTAAAAGCTTGCGCCTTATGGTGCCGGGCGCCGAAGCACGGTCATAGGTGTCCTTTTTGTACCGAAATTTACCTGAAAAAACATGAATAATAATGATTTGAGAATATATGATAAGAAAGGAACCGGGTATGAACCTTGCTTATTCCGTAACACAAAATGAATTATCAGAGATACTTATTAATATAGCTCCGACAAGGCCGGTATTCATCTGGGGCGCACCCGGGATAGGCAAGTCGGCATTGGTTCAGAAGTTTGCAGACGAGGTCGGCATGGAGTGTGTGTCCATGCTCGGAAGCCAGCTTGCTCCGGAGGATATAATCGGTATACCCAGGATCAGCGGGGAAACCTCAGAGTTTCTTCCGCCGAAGATGATCGCAAGGAAGGAACCGTATGTGCTCTTTTTGGATGAACTGAATGCATGCTCACAGGAGGTTCAGAAGGCTTTTTACAGTCTCATACATGAGCACAGGATAGGAGAGTATCACCTTCCTGAAGGAAGCGTGGTAATAGGAGCGGGTAATCGTTCACAGGACGGAGCAATCGTGAAGACTATGTCTACTGCATTAGTCAATCGTATGTTTCATGTGCAGCTTGTGGCGGACAGCACTCAGTGGCTTGACTGGGCCTACGAGAACCATATTCATCCCTGGGTAATAGAGTACATAACTCAGAGACCGGATCACCTGTTTTCCGAACCGCCGAAGACGGAGGAACCTTATTCTACGCCAAGAAGCTGGCACATGCTCAGTGACGCCTTAAAGGAGTACCATGCGGGCGAGGGAGGAGTCCAGCTATCGCAGGATATACTCCGAGTGCTTGCTTTTGGAAGTCTGAGCGCGGCTCACGCGGGGATGTTCCTGGCATTTACAAGAACGACGAGCAACAAGAATATACTGTCGGATATAATAAAGGGCGATGCACGCTGGCCGGCTTCTCCGGAAGACAGGGATGTACTCTACTTCCTTGCGCAGTCCTTCAGGGCGAGACTTCTTAGAGAGCTTCCCGAAAGCAAGGAGAAGCTGAATAAGGAGACGCAGTTCTTTGCTCACAGAGCAAAAGCTCTGATCAAGGAGCTGTCACAGATCAACTATGAGCTTGCACAGATGGTAGTGAGTGCAGAGGATAACGAGATTCTTCCGGACTGGTTCATGGTGGAGATTGTACGAGATCTGCCCAGGCTGGTTGCCAAGCAGGATAAGAGGGTGAATTAGTGGCGAAAAAAGGTTCAGGGCGTGAAGTAAAGAAGAGAAAGCCGAGTGAGGAAGCGCTTGCTGCAGGTATGGAGCTTATCCGCAGTAGCCCTTTGTTCTCGAGACTTGCCGGAAGCTATCTCATAAGGAAAAAGGAGCAGCTCGGGCAGAGCATGGCTATCGTGCATTCGGATTGCAGCATACTGCTAAACAGTGATGTACTGCTTAAACCCGAGGAATGGGCTTATGTTATCGCGCACGCCTTGCTGCACAGTGCATTCGGGCATTTTGACAAGGATCATCTTCCTGGCTATGACAAGGTAGCTGAGAACGGAACCGTTGAAAGGAAAATCTATTTTGACCATCAGCTGTGGAACATGGCGTGTGATATATACATTGCGAAGTTCCTGGCGGATATAAAGTTCGGAAGTCCGGTATACGTTATTCCCGAAAGCATCCCGCATATGGGCAGGGATGAGCTGCAGATATATGAATACCTTCTTGAACACGGTGTTCCCGAGGGGCTGTACTGCGGAACCGCAAGGCCCGGAGTGATGGATATGGTGGGACTTGACAAGCCGATGACTTATGAAGAGCAAAGCAAGTACTGGTGGCGACAGAACAAAAGACCTACGGAGCAGTTTGCTGAGGCGCTCGCCTACTCGGTTTCAAGCGCGGTGAGCGAGGCGGGCGGCTATGATTACGAAAAGCTGAGAAAAAAGACTGCAGCAAAGGAAGCTTCGGAGTGGTTCATAAACCATTACCCGCTTTTAGGTGGGCTTGCTACAGGCTTTAAGATTATAGAAGATAACAAGCTATGCGAGGCGGAGCAGATATCCGTGGCAGCCGTAAATGTAGAGGACAGAGAGATATATGTGAATCCGGCGGCCAAGCTGAGCGCGGATGAGCTCAAATTCGTCCTCGCGCATGAATTCCTTCATGCAGGATTACAACACCATGAACGCTGTCAGGGGCGCGACAGGTACCTGTGGAATGTGGCCTGTGATTACGTGATAAACGGCTGGCTGAAGGAGTTGCATGTGGGTGAGATGCCGCAGGACGGTATACTGTACGATCCGGAATTCAAGGATTATTCGGCAGAGGAAATATACGATGTGATAGTCCGGGACATAAGAAGGTACAGGAAGCTCAATACCCTTCGCGGATATGGCATGGGAGATGTGATAGGCAGCGGCTTTCAGGAAGACCCCAAAGGAAATATGCGTGTGGATGATTTCTGCAGAAGCGCTCTTCAACAGGGCTTGGAGTATCATATAGCCGATAAAAGAGGATTGATACCCGCAGGCTTAGTTCAGGAAATCCGAGCACTTGCAATGCCGCCAATCCCCTGGGATGTGGAGCTTGGGAGATGGTTTGATATACATTTTCAGCCTCTTGAGGCAAAACGGACTTATGCCAGACCGAGCCGCAGGCAGGGCAGCACTCCGGATATCGCGAGACCGAGATATGTGCCGGCGGACATTCCCGAACACAGCAGAACCTTCGGGGTAGTACTGGATACATCGGGTTCGATGAATGTCAAGCTCATAGGCTACGCATTGGGAGCCATAGCAAGCTACTCGGCAGCAAAGGAGGTTCCTTACGCAAGAGTGGTATTCTGCGATGCGGACGCTTACGACGCCGGTTACATAAGCCCGGAGGATATAGCCGGGAGGGTGGAGGTCAAAGGTCGCGGAGGCACAGCCCTCCAGCCCGGGGTTGATCTGCTCATCACAGCAAAGGACTTCCCGAAGGACGCACCGATATTAATAATCACAGACGGTTTCATAGAGGATGATCTTAAGGTGAAAAGAGAGCATGCATTTTTAATCCCGAAAGGCAGGAGGCTGCCTTTCAGGGAAAAGGGAGAGGTGTTCTACTTTACAGGAGAAGAATAAGACGTAAAGCTTATGTTGAAGATAAATAAGAAAATCAAAACCATGGATTTGTCCAAGGCGACTGCGGCTGAGATTGAGAAATCCGCTATCGAGGCACAAAGAAAAGCCTTAGAATGGCAGAGAAAGAAGGAGACCGGCGACCTGACCGACCTGGAGAAGCTTGCTATAGAGAACGGCAAGAAGCTTGACGAGTGGCTCAAGACGCACGACTTCTTGGACCTTAAGCAGGAGAGCTCTGGACTATTATTGATACGGAATGAGACAGGTATGATACAGATATGAGAGGTGATTTATGAGTGATCAGTTCGGAACAATTGGCAAAACAATTAAGTTTTACTCATGATTATAATGATACTGAAGATATTTATGAGAAAAAACTGAACTATGATGATACTGTTAGAATTATACTAAATAAAAACACATTTGAAGTAACTAAAACAGTATATGCTTTCCCAAGAATAGATAGAATAAACTTATCTGATGAAGAACAAAAAATGATACATATTAGAATACAAGAATTAAAACAGAAAGGCTTAAAACACAATGAATGATGTGTTAATCTATAAAGATACTCTGTATAAAGTATTTATAGATTTCTACAAAAAGCCAGCCATCGTAAAACTGAATTCCGAAAGCAAAACACTATTAACAGTAAGTATTAATAAAGAATATGTGTCAGGTGACATGAAGTTTTACGAAGGTTTTGCCAGATGGCTGTCAGATGTGCAAACTGAAGTTGAAGATATTGTCTGGGAATGGGAAACGGGAAAAGATGACGTTTCCTTAATTAAAGAAAGATTAGCTTTATAAGGGCAGAAGGAGAATGTATGCATATCGGTGAAGAGAAATTGCGGTGGTGATTTTATGTTAAGGTTTAAGGCAAAAATAATACCGCCTGCAGGCCGGATTCTGGATAACCGGTCTGCAGGTGGTTTGGTTACTTTATGTTATTTGAGATGTGCGGTCGCTTTGCGATACGGCAGCAGTCTTAAGCTGCCTGTTTCTTGCAGTTTTTCTCTACCCACTCAAGGTTCAGCTCTTTTTTGCCGACGTCGGGGAAGTTAACCGTTATTCTGCGGTTAATAGACTCTCCCGTGATAGCTTCGATTGTGCCGATTCCGAACCGGGGGTGCTTGATGCAGTCTCCTGTGCGATATGCGTCGAAACGCTCTGAGAGTTCTGTTTCCTGAGAGTGCTTTTCCTGATAATACTTGGCCCTTATTCCGCTGTTGCATCTTACCGGGATCGCTCCGACGCAGCGGCAGCAGTATTTCCATGTGATTCCGTGGCTCTGGCGAGGTCCGTGCAGACCGTAAAGCATATGATCCATGTAGTGAGCGTATTCGTGCCGAATTACGTCAAGAGCTTCTTCTACAGGCCACTTCGGATTTGAGAAAAAGTGCTTTGAAAAAGTAAAGTAGCCGTATAACGGTGAATAGGAGCCTAATTCGCTTGTGTTGTTGAATGTAATGCGCAGATCAGCGCCGTTGAGTTCAGTCTTCTCGTCGAGTCTTGCGAGTTCCTTGCGGATGGATTCTTCGTTCCATATAATATTACCCATAGTACGCACCGTCCTTTCTCATGAAAAAACACTTTGCCTCTGAGTTGAGGCTTCATTATAAAAAAATGCGCAAGAATTGTAGATAGAATTTTCTGGAAAAATGAAGTTTTTTACCGACTGACAGTTTACTTCGTCTTGACCTGAATTGATTTGTAAAAATAATTGCGCTACCTGCATATGAAGTGTTAAAATGCGGGTAGTGCATTTTTGTTGGTAGTGTTAAAAAACATATTTGTCAAATATGGGGCTTATGGAATGATAAATATAATTACCAAAAGTGAACAGCAAACAACAATCGGAGATGTTGAGTCCTTCTTTGATTATAAGATATCTGCGGAAACGCTTGATGATTACGACATTGAGATAATGAAGAAGGTTGACAATGCCAAACTGATTGATAAAAAACTCGGGACGATAAAGACACCGTTTGGAGTAACGGACATTACTCATTTGTCTACGGGCTGTAAGACCGTGCTTTGCTACAGTTATCTTTTCAAGGAAGGGCAGAAGGACATCATAATAGATGTAACCGAGTGCGGATACAACGCGTTGGATGTGCTGTTTGAGTATGTGGACAGAATGAAGGACGATAAATCAGTTTTTCTGTTAAGGCATAAACAAGGACTTACAAAGTGTAAGGACAGAGACTATAAGATTAATGGAACACCGGAACGCAATCTTAACAAAGGGGTAGTTTTATATGGTTAGTGCATACTCGGCGAATGTGCTTGATATTGTATTTCAAAACAGAATACATTTTCATCTGGAGCTTCGCGGAAGGATTACGCAGGTTTACGGTGAAAGCGCAACAGGGAAAAGCCTGTTGGGGTATGTGATAAGGGCAACCGAAAAGTATAACAGAGGAAACCCTGATGTGGAGTACGATGTATCCAAAGTTCTATATATAGATTCTCTGGAAGAAATGAACAAAATAAAGAATCGTTCCGGAGATTTGATCATCATTGACAGAGGGGACGCTTTCCTGACTGATGACCAGGTAAACATGATACGAGAAGATAAGAACAACACATATTTGGTTATATCGAGGAGAATTATAGATCTTGGGATATCCCCAAACTATTATGCGGAATTCGTTGAGTGTGACGGTAGAGTAGAGCTAAGGTATAAATACAGCGTGGAGGGTTGGAATTAGTGACATACATTATCTGTGAAGGGCCTGAAAATAGTGCGGAAGGACAGTTTGTAAAAGCATATATTACCGAGAGAGTATTAGGTGAGGTAAGTTGCATATTTTCGGGTGGCAACAGGAATATTATGAAAAGTGTCTATAGTATTCCGAAAGATTTGAATGAACATGATAGTGTAATCCTGTTTTTTGACAGTGTTGAGACCATAGGCGGAAGAGCAGTAATAGATATAATTGATGACATATCTGAGATATGCAATGCGAGCGGGACCAACTTTCGATATACAACTTATTACTGCTTTGAGGAAGTATTCTTATCATACGCAGGCATTGTTGATCTACTTTCGCTTGACGAAGAGTTACATAGGGAACTCCTGCGCATTCAGGATTTGCTTCGTTCCGGAAAAAACTACTATGATGTCTTGGCAAGAGAAATATGGAGCAAGCTCATCGAAGATGAGAACTGTTATTGCAACAGAGAGCACTTTTCATTTGTCTTGATCAATCAGCTGATGAAACCGTTCAGGCACAGATTTCAAATTGAAAAAGGTAGTATGGGAAAATGCTGGACATGTGGATGTGCAGAATTAGAGGCAGAGAATACCTACTATTGTCCGACATGCAGATACCGGATGAAGGATTGTGAGTTTGGCGATAAGCTTAGAGATATAGAGGAAAACTCGGTGTTTGCAATTGCATAATCCGGTTAAAAGAAGTGTTTGAAGGTAGACGTGAAGGTGCTTTTTGAGGGGATGGTGAGAAAAATTATATTTTTATCATTTTCCTGAATTGTAAATGTAAATTCGGTATGTAAGTTTAAATTCTACATCCTCCTTAAAAACACTGTTATTTTTATAACTTGTAGCGTCTTTATTTGAAAATGTGTGGTAGAATGAACCCATATTTGTGGTAAACTTTCATTTTCCGAGAATCCAGGATGTAGAGTCGGAGTACAGACTCTTAACTTTATCAATGCAGGTAAGGAAAACATTGCGGAAAAGAGTAATGATCTATGTGACGGGCGATACGCATGGTTATATTGATATAGAGAAACTTTCATACAGAAATAGTCCGTTTCTTAAGGGACTTACGAAGGATGATTATGTTATTGTGTGCGGAGACTTCGGCCTTGTTTGGGATAACAGCAAAGGAGAGCAGCATTGGCGGAAGTGGCTGGAGGAAAAATCCTTTACAACGCTTTTCGTGGATGGTAACCATGAGAATCACAACATGCTTGACGCCTATCCTGTTGAAGCTTGGAATGGTGGGAATATCCACCGTATCTCAGACAGTATTATTCACTTGATGCGAGGCCAGGTCTATGAGGTCAAAGGATTGAAGTTCTTCACCATGGGCGGAGCCGAAAGTCACGATAAGGAGTACTGAGTTGAAGATGTAAGTTGGTGGCGCCGGGAAATGCCGTCAAAAGAAGAAATGGATCATGCTGTGATGAATTTACGCAAGAATGATTTTAAAGTGGATTACGTCATCTCACACTGTGCCCCATCGTCTGTGCAACGGGAAATAGAAGGGAATCTGCACTTGCACTACGAGGATAACTTCTTTACAGATTGGCTGGATGACTTGATTACTCAATACGGACTTCGATATTGCAAATGGTATTGCGGTCATTATCATTTTGGAATGAGAAGTAAGAAATGTGAGGGACTGGAGATTTTGTATGGGGCTGTACAAGAACTGCAATAATCCCGTTTGGCATCCTAAAGTCCCGGCATGCGCCTTGGTATAAAATGACGGGACTTTAGGTTAAAAAGAGGCAAGGGTGTAACACATGTTTCGTTTCAAGGCTTGTTTCTTCATGCGGTGCCTACAGCTGAAGCATATTATGAGACTAATGGGTTTTCAGCGCTGCCGGATTGCGCTAAACCGTTATATTCAATAGATCAAGGCCTTACTGCGATGTGGCTTATTCTTAAGAAAATTTCGATACCGGATGACTATTCCCAATAATCAATAAATGTTGTGCTTTTATCTATTATGAAGAAAGGAATGACGCTCATGAAGAACAAACCAAACCTAAAAAGAATAATTGCCATGGCAGTCTTGTTTGTATTTGTGCTTCACGAGATGCTATCAGCTTTTTCCGGTGTTGTCCTGGCAGGCGGGTATTCAGGACCGAAGTTTACTATAGATCTGGCTAATGGCGACGGAAAGAGTACAAGCAGTACTGCTTGGCCGAAGACTCTTCCGACACAGAAAGATGTGCCGTTTTATCCCGTGCCGTATTATATGGGTGTCAATGGCTGTTTGATAAATGGGTATGTCATTCCGCACATTGTTATTGAGGACCAGAATAAAAGACAGCCTAACAGTGGCGAATTGATGCGTTACGACAGTATAAAGGACGCACAGTTTATAAATGATAATTTTATAGTGCGAGGGGATACAAAGGTTAACAAAAGAGGGGAGTATTACATTGTAGTTGAAGGAAAGAATTCCTATAGCGGTACTATAGAAAATGCAGGTTACAGTGTATACGGAGCAGCGTTGCCGGTGAATGCAAAGATCAATATGGCGTCGCTTTATATGAGCAAGGATTCTTCAGGAAAGGTTACATGGTATGACAGTGATAATTCAAGCAAGCTTAAGCCACAGATAACAGTGACGAAGAAGGATGAGGATTACAGCTTTGACGAGACAAAGGATGTTATCTGGTATTACATAAAAAAGGGTACAGAGAACTATAACGAATTGCTTGAGTACACAAGTGGTTTTGAGGCTGATATAAAGAAGCTGTACATAGATCGCTTGACCTATAAACCGAGTTATGAGATAGAAAGCATAACAACCACCAAGAAACCTACAGCAGTGGGAGAATACTGGGCTATTGCTGTCTTAAAAGGCGACAACACCCATGAGCCTAAGATTCTCACGGCGGAATTCAAGATAGTCAAGCCGGTGGTGAAGGAGCAGGTCTACATTGTTCCGGATGCCGGGCAGGGGAAGACATACGGAACGCCGGATACGGACATAACCTACAAGGTGTATAAGGATGCAAACCTGACGACACTAAATAAGAGCAGGACATGGAAGAATGACAGGCTGCTTTCAAGAGAGGGCTACGGTACCGTAAAGGGGGAAAATGCCGGAGAAAAGAAGATCATACTTAATCCGGACATATCTAAGGAGCTTACCGATAAGTATGTGTTTAATCTCGTGAAGCCAAAAAGCGACGACATGCCGACTTATGAGATAAGGAAGAAGGAAATCGATTTTAGTTCTATGGTTAAGTTCTTTGAGACGGATGACCCTGAGACTGATCCGGCGAAGAAAAAAGTCAAAACAAATACGGGTGGAATGATCCCGTTTGACTATGAGTGCAATAAGGCGGATTTTGACAGTTTTACACCGCCGTTTATGGTTGAAGATACCATATCCGTGCTGAAGCTGAAGTCTGACGGAACACCGGTTGATAAGGTGGACGGTCGTGCGGTATATGTAAAGGAAAAGTGCATCTTAGGCGCGTTCGGTACCGGTGTTAAGGGCAGCAGCAAGGAGATTACATTAACCAAAAATGAACATGATAAGTCGGCGCAGCAGATAGCCTTAGGTTTTAAGGCTGCGTCGAGCGGAAACTATACGGGGGAACAATGGTTTAATGTCGGAGTGTATTTCTCGGACGGTGATCTCTACAATATGAGCAATGCTGAAGTTACTTTGAAGGAGCCTTCATTCGAGTACGACGGAAGCCTCTTTGTTCCGCAGGTAGAAAATGTAACGCTTGGCGAAAAGAAGCTGACCTTTGAAGATTATAAGACTTATGTTGAGGCAGGGACAGCGGCCTGGAAATATGCAATACGTCTTGTAGGGCGCGGAGATTATACCGGGGAAAAGAAGATATATTATACCGTTGAGAGAAGAGATATAACTTTTAGTGCAGTTGACACGATAGGCATAAAAGCATGGACCGGTTCGCCCGTTGAACCGGACCTGACGATAAAGGACGGTGATAAGCTTCTGTACGAGGGTACGGATTACACGCTTTCGTACAGTGATAATGTCGAGCCGGGCAAGGCTACGGTTATCGTAACGGGCAAAGGCAATTACAAAGGTTCGTTTTCAAGAACATTTGAGATAAAGAAAGCCTCATTGAAGTACAGAGCCTATGTTCAAAAGCGTAGCTGGATGGACTGGTCGACTGCGGCAATCGGGACGGCTGTGAATACTACTGACTTTGCGGGTACCACCGACAACCTCCGTATGGAGACCATACAGATGCAGTTATCAGGCGTTAAGGGAGCTGTCAAGTACCGTGCGTATTGCGCAAAGAAGGGCTGGACACAGTGGGCGACTACGGCGGACACGAGTACATATGCGGGAACCAAGGGCGAGTCCCGGAGGGTGGAGATGATTCAACTTTCAGCAAAGGGAGAGGTTGCGGATCTCTATGATATGTACTACAGGACGTATTGCGAGAAGTTCGGCTGGCTCGGATGGGCGGCAAATAACCAAAAGTCGGGTTCGGCAGGTTACGCAAGAAAGCTCGAAGCCTTCCAGGTGCAGTTCGTGGCTAAGGGGGAGGAGTTCGATACAGGGGCGCAGAAAGCATTCTATGACAGGACGAGAGACGGGGATGTGCAGATTCAGGCCCGGGCTGAAAATGTGGCTGCTAAACAACCGTATGAACGCTATTATTTAGGCATAGCTGAGATAATCCTCAAGGAGGCTTCACCAGTGTTTGACGGCCGTGTGTTTGTGCCGGAGGTAGACAGGGTGCTTTATAACGGACAGACCGTGCCGGAGAACGACTATGAATACGCTGTCAAGACCGGCAATTACCCGGGACAATACAGTGTGACTATTGACGGATGTGGCAGGTATATAGGGCAAAAGACAGTAAGCTTTACGATAGAACAGCGTCCGGTAACGGCAGATATGTTCTCGATTAAGGATATCGAGTATAACGGTAATAAGAGAGGGCCGGCGGTCAGCGGTACATTTGCGGGAGTGAAATTAAAGAAGAATCTGGACTACGCCGTGACTTATAAGAACAATGTGAATGTGGGAACGGCGACTGCGACGGTTACCGGGCTTGACGGATTCTCGGGTTCGGTTGACCTGAATTTCAAGATTACAAGCAGGAGCATAACCAAGTGTACGGTTGCGGATATTACGGCAAAGGCGTGGACAGGTTCGGCCGTGAAGCCGGAGGCGGTTGTTAAGGACGGAACAAAGAAGCTTGTGAAGGGAACGGACTACACCCTTTCTTACAAGAACAATACCGCTGCGGGAACGGCGACTGTTACTGTAACGGGCAAGGGCAATTATATCGGCACGGTTACGAAAGAGTTCGAGATCAAGAAGGTGAACCTAAAGTACAGGGCTTATGTGCAGAAGAATTCGTGGACGGACTGGCAGACAGCACCCATTGGAGCTGCTCCGAAGTCAACCGAGTTTGCCGGCACTAAGGAGGCTCTTCTCCTGCAGGTCGTACAGCTTAAGATGAGCGGAATCGATGGAGAGATCAAGTACAGGGCGTGCTTTGCAAAGAAAGGCTGGACAGACTGGTCAACCACGGCGGACACCTCAGTTCCTGCGGGAACGAGAGGCGAGACCAACAAGATGGCCATGATACAGCTCAAGACCGTGGGGCAGGTGTCAACGCTTTACGACCTGTACTACAGAACATATTGTGAGAAGTTCGGCTGGCTGGCATGGGCCAAGAATACCGAGAAGGCTGGAACTTCCGGCTACGGGTACATGATAGAGGCGTACCAGATTTGCTTTGCGCCGAAGGGCGCGCAGATAACGCTTTCTTCAACGAAGCAGAAGTGCCTGTATGTCAAGGCGGACGATGGGGATAATCCGAAGTAGAACTTGTTTTGATAATATTGTTTAATAATGATATAGTAAAAATCCACGATTATAAGATAATTAAATGGGGATTTGCGTTATGCATTCTTTGGAATAGAAATACATGTGATGTATTAGGGAGGAAAAAACATGAAGAAGAGAATTGCCGTTGTTATGATTATTGCGTGTGTTTTAAGCCTATTTTCTCCAGCGTTTCCGGTTTATGCAGGGAGCGATTCGGCTGACATAGAAGCGCAGATAGCCGAGGCTGAGAATGAATTGGAGGAAGCAAAGGCTGCTAAAGCCGCAAATGATGAAAAAATAGAAAAGGGAACTCTTGGTTTTGTAGAGTACATGCTGAACAAAAGCGATTTGACGGATAACCAGAGGAGGGATCTTAATAGCGCAAAAACAATCCTTAATGAAGCAATTGCTGAGAGCTTTACAGACTGGTGGGGTGGTGATAACACAGGTCTTCCGGAGTCGAGAAACGGTAAAGTAACCGTAATTGGAGATAGGTATGATGCTATTTCATTGGATAACTATGAAGCAATGTTCGTTTATCTCAGGAGTGTAAATGAGATAAGAGATACTGATGATCTTTATGTTGATACAATGAAAAGAAAAGCTGCAAAAACCAACTTTTACATAACTGCCATAGCACAGACAGGAGCAGATAGGGCAGCAGGGTTAAAGCGTCATAGTAGTTTGAAGACATCCTGTGAGAATCTAGCTTTCGGACAGCCCCCTGCCATATGGCTCAGCGAAAAAGGTAACTTTAAGAAGGCTATGGAAAGCCTGGGAATCAAAAAACTAATAAGTGAAGAGAATATAAAAGCCATAGAGGCTGAGGCTGAAAGTGGCGGATATGAGATAGGACATTATACTAATCTTTTTTGGGCTGTTGACCAAGTTATGGGAATTGGTTTTACTAATTATGGAGGAACCGTATGCTATAACGCTACAAAAGAGTCAAATTATACCAATAAATATGCTGTGTATACTATTGATGAATTTGAGGCGCTTTTTAACGAGTATTACGACACCATTAATCCTGAGCTGTTCGAAAAAAGAATAGAGGAAAAGCAGGAGATACTGAATAAACTATATGAAAGCTATTATTCTGCATGTTCAGAGCACAGCTTTAATGATGTTGCAGCAGATGCTGATTGTACGGCAGACGGTTATAGAGGAAGAAAGTGTTCAAAATGCGGATATGTCATAAAAGATGAGATTATTCCGGCGACAGGTCATAATTTTGAAGATGGAATATGTTCAAGATGCGGTAAGAAAACAGTAAAGGAGATAACGGAAGTTGGGTTATCATATACTGTAGGAGGGAGTACATATATCAATACAACATCTGAACAGTTGTATGAGGTTGGAAAGGAACTGAGTTTCTATATACAATACAAGACTGAAAGTGATTATATATTTGGGGACGAATTTGTAGTAGATATATTAGATCCGAGTGTAGTGCAGTATACGCCCGAAAGTAATGATAAAGGCAAAATGACCATGCTTAAACCGGGAATCACCAAGGTTAAGATATATGCCAAAGATAACCCTGCTGTATTCCAAGAAATTTTCATAGATGTTGCGGATAAAGGTGGACACAATTATGTGATTTCGCCAGCGGACAATGATGAGAATACCACAATAGCAACATGTTCCAAATGTGGGAGAGTGGTCGACATTACAGTTCCTACGATTGAAAAGGTGTATTATTCAAAGGATAATTCGTCATATTTTCAAAGTGACTATTTTAGATTTGATGCCGATTCTATTGGATATGTCAGAGTGTACCTGAATGGGTGTAAATACTTTGGTTCACATCAGATAGTGGGAAACAATGATATTGTGTTTGAAATCGAAGATGAGTCGGTGATGAAGTTCACGGAAACCAATGGATCAAGCATTGTTACAGGTACTTTTGACATCTTAAAAAGAGGAAGTACAAACATAACCATATATCCGAAGTATAACCCGACAAAGAAACGAGTTTACAAAGCGGTTGTGCTTGGCAGTACGGATTCGCTTGTGACAGAAATCAAGCTTGACAAAACAGTGGCAGTGCTTGATCTGTCAGATGACAAGACCGTAAAGCTTAGTGCAGATGTCAGTCCTTCAAATGCAATGATAAAAGAACTTAGATGGACCAGTTCGAATGAAAAGGTCGCAACAGTAGATTCAAACGGAAATGTGACAGCTGTAGGAAACGGAACCGCTGTTATCCGTGCATATGCCATTGATGGTTCCGGAGTATCCTCGGATTTTTGCCGAGTTACTGTTTGGGGGGCGCAGGCGGCACCGAGTGTTTCGAAAGCAGATTTTTCAATAAGTGAAAAAAAGATTATTTCAAATCTTGAAGGCGATTATGAATATAGGATATTGAAAGACGGGGAATGGTCAGGTTGGAGTTTGTCAGGGATATACACAGGATTATCAACAAATACTGAGTATAAGATAGGTGTAAGGTTAATAAAACAGTCAGCGTCTTACCTGAAGGAAGGCGAGGAGAAAGTTGTAACTATAAAAACTAATGATCATACCCCAATGGCTATAGTCGGAAAAGAGGCTACATGTACCGAAGATGGCTTTTCTGACGGCAGTATATGTGAAATATGCGGAGAGGTCATCGAACCTCAGGAGACAATAGAAGCTTTGGGGCATGAATGGGATGAAGGCATTGTGTCTGTAGAGGCGGATTGTGAAAATGACGGAGAAATAGTCTATACTTGCAACAGATGTAATGAAGTAAAAAAAGAGGTAATTGCCAAAACCGGACATAAGCTCGAATTCAGGGAAGAGATACAAGCTTCTGATGAGAAAAGTGGAATGAAAGCTCATTGGGAGTGTGTTAATTGTGGATCGTTGTATTTGGACAAACAGGCAATCAAGAAAGTAACTAAAGAAGAACTGAAAACAGATGTAGAAAAACATATTTTAATTAAACATGACGCAAAAGCGGCAACTTGTGTAACAGACGGGAATATTGCTTTTTGGGAATGTGAGGAGTGTGGCAAGTTATTTAAGGATTCTTCAGCAAAGCATATTATTTCTATGTCAGATACTGTAATTGCTGCAAAAGGACATGATCTTATGCATGTTAATGCTGTTGAGCCGTCCGTCGGTGAGGATGGAAACATTGAATACTGGCTCTGTTATAGATGCGGATTGTATTACAGCGATATGAATTGTACGCATGAGATTACTGAAGAGGAAACGGTTATTCCTGCATTACCGGATGATTCCGAAGAATCTGAAGAATACGATATTTCTGATTGTGATGTCAAGTATACTAAAGTGTCAGCGTGGACAGGGTCCGCTATCAAGCCGGTGGTTACAGTAAAAGATGAAAGCCATATCCTTGTAAAAGGTAAAGACTATACAGTTGTGTATGCCAATAATGTAAAACCGGGAACGGGATCTATAATCATAACCGGAATAGGTGATTATGCCGGAAGATTGACCTGTACATTTAGCATAAAGCAGGCAAATCTCAAATACAGGGCTTATGTACAGAAGAAAGGCTGGATGAGTTGGTCAAAAGCGCCAGTGGGACAAAACACAAATCAAGCCAACTATGCAGGTACAACGGATAATCTCCGTATGGAGACCATTCAAATGCAGTTAAGCGGTACAGGCGGTTATGTCAGATACCGTGCATACTGTGCAAAGAAAGGCTGGACACAGTGGGCTACGACAGCGGACACAAGAACCTATGCGGGAACAAAGGGAGAGTCGAGAAGAGTTGAGATGATACAGCTGCAGGCCAAAGGACAGGTGGCCGAGCTCTATGATATGTATTACAGAACCTACTGCGAGAATTTCGGATGGCTCGGGTGGGCCGACAATAACGCGAAGTCAGGCTCGGCAGGTTATGCGCGAAAGCTCGAGGCGTTTCAGATTCAGTTTGTTCCTAAAGGAACGTATTTTGATAAGGGAGAAAGAAAGGCGTTTTACGATAAGTCAAAGGACGGAGCTGACCCGAAGTGATAGCTGACGTTAACTGAAGTGCTGCCTTGCATTCGGAATAGATAGTAAAAAGGTATTGCAGCATACTTATACGAGGCATATCACTATGTAAAGAATCAATCCCAAGAAGAAGGCCGATCGGAAACGTTTTGTCAGATACAAGGAAGGCGCAGAGCTGTACTCCATGTGTCAGTCCAAGTTCGAGGATATGGCAAGGGATACTATGAAAAACAAGAGGAAAATCATCGAGAACATCATAAGAGCATTTTAAGAGCGGTGGCTGCAGTTTTGTTTGTTGGAGCAGGAATAAGATACAGAAATTATTTTATTGTATCTTCACGTATATGTTTAAACAGAGGCTCGTAACGATTCTTTTCGGAAGCAAGGCATACCAGGTAATAGTCAGCACAGCATTCGGGATCGG
>ONVB01000242.1 GCA_900321145.1 uncultured Eubacteriales bacterium
AGCGATCTCGACATCTCCATGGCTGCCCTTATGGCCTCAGAGTTAAGGATGACCGGCAGGAAGAAGATTGCTCTTAAGAGTGTCCGTCCCCTGAACTTCTTGTTGAGCAGCAGTGCCATGAACAGCGAGAAGAAGGTGATGAGCGGTACATCTATGAGCATATCTCCGACCGAGGTCGTGAGTATTTGCTTAAATGTTCCGTGTCCCCTGAATGCGAACCTGAAGTTCTCAAGTCCGACAAACTTCAGCGTGTAGCCTCCTCCGGGCTTTACAGTCAGCTCCGAGAGCGAGAACTGTGCAGTCATGAAGATACTCTTGGCATAAAACCACAGGAAGCCTATGAGCCACGGGAGTATGAACAGGAAACCGGTTATGGCACGCTTCTGGATAAGCGTCAGTTTTTTCTTCTTCTTCATGCTCACTCTCCTATCTCATAGCTGCCCGGTGCTATGCTTACTCCGTCTGCCACCGCCGTCTCTTTGCTTCGGTTCACATATATCTTCACACCGTTGCTGTAGGTCGTGACCGTGACTCCGGGCTCAAGCTCTCTGTAATCCGTCATGTAAGCACCCTTAACCTGTGACAGAGCACCGCTGACCTGCTTATATACGCTTACCGCCCTGTCCTTCCAGGTAGTGTAGGTTGTAGAGTAGAATCTGTTAATGCCCGTATCCTTAAGCTTGTTCGCATTCTCCCAGGAGAACATGAAGTGCGGGCTTGCGCCTACGCTGATAAGCTTTAAGGCCGTGTCGTTAAGGTCTGTCGTATCGCCTAAGTTGATAACCGAACCGGAGTAATCTATGCTGCCGTGTATGAGCATCTCATAAAACGGTATCGAGTAGTCGATCACATAATACTCATTGCTCTCAAGAGGAGCATTTATTATGTCGCTTGCATAAGCAAAGCTGTAATCATTTCCGTCTGATACCATGAGCTTCTTGCCCGTGGATTTAAGGTTCTCAAACTCGGCCTCCACCACATCGAGCGCATGCTCACGGTTGATGATGTTCGTCCTTCTCTTGTCCGAATGAAGCTCATCTCCGAGGTCTCTTAAGGATATTCCGCTAAGCTTCATACCCTCCACCTTAGAAGCAAACTTCTCTGCATATCTGACCAGGAACTTCGGTGACACCAGATAGAAGATGTTCTCCTTATAGGAAAGTCCCGAGGTCTGTCTCAATGTCGAAGGATTAACCAGTCCGAACTCCGCAAGGTAGCCTGTTCCGTAGTAGCGCGAGGTCTCGTTCGTAAATGAATACTTTGAGGCTACCGCGCTCACCTTCTGCAAGGCTACATCGGCATAAAATGTACCGCCAAGCCCCGCTACCGTGCTGTTTAAGTTCTCTAAGCCCTTCTTTCCTCCGAGCTTTGCGGGAACCTTAACCTTGGATAAGGCGTCATGGTAATAGCCCCCCTTAGTCCAGCCCTGATAGTTCATCACCTGGTTCGATATGCCGTTTGCCTTTAAGTCCTTGGCCATCTCCTCTGCCTCGTCGAAGGTGGTCATAGCCATAAGTCCTCTGTACTGGGTCCCAAGGAAGTACTTGGTCTCCTCTACTCCGCCGAGCACATCATAGTAAAACTTTATATCTCCCGTGCTTCCGTCCGCAGCAGCAAGCTTTCCCTCGGAGATAAGTCTCTCCCTGTAGTAAGCCGCCGCTCCGGCGTAACCCGACTTGTCCTTCGGAAGGAAGGTAAATCGCACGCAGAGATTTGAATCATAAGCAGTTTTTTCAACTACCGGAAGCTCACCCTCGCTGCCGGTGGTACCGAACATCGCAAGCTTATCGCTTCCTCTTAAAACGAAGATAGGATATACATTGTTGTAGCTGTTTACCTCACCCGCAACATTTGCCGTTATGTTCGCGAGCGAAGCTCCGTCTTCTATAGTGGCAAGTATGCTTTCCTCAGGTCTGAATATACCGAAGAGAGCAAGCTTTACATTTTCCGTCTTCTCCTTGACGGTATACTCCGCAGACAGAGGATCTATACCATATACGAACTCGGAGTAATCATTTCCCGAGGTTATCTGCGCCTTGCCGTTGTTGAAGTTTATGATCGAACCCGAACCGTTCGGGACGAGCATATATCCTTCTTCCTTGTCGCTTGCCGCTCCGAAGAAGTTTAAAATCTGCAGTCTGTGTATGGCACCGCCGCCGAGCTCCTCTATGCCCTTGACCGGAACCGAAACCTCTACGCTGTCCGCAAGAAGCCTGTACTCGAGAGGTATCACAAAGGATATCGGGACCGCACCCTCCACACCGGAGTTGAGCATCTCGGTCTCGTAATCCTCAACTGTAAATCCTATATCCTCAAGGTACTTGTTCATCTTCCTCATGGTGGAAGCACCGTTCTTGGCCGCCGGAAGAAGCTCTAAGTAATCATCGGCAACACTGCTTTCCTTGTACTTTTTCTTAAAGAATTCGGCATCCGCGCTCGCCATCTTCGAAGTTACCTCATCCAGCGTTGCCTGACTCATATACTCAGGCACGATGCCTGTCGATGCCGTAAGGTCTCCCAAGGTATACTTGAATCTTATGCCGTCCTTTATGCTCTCAGCCTCAAGCTGTCCCTCTCTCGATACACAATAGGTGTATGAATCGAAGGTCGACTCAACTCTCGAAGGAGTATAGTAATCGACAATCAGCTGACTCCTCATGTAGTTCTTGTTTGATTCATTTGCAAGAACATCATTCTCAAGCTCTTCGGGATTCGACCTTGTGATCTGCCCTGTTCTCTTGTCATAGACAGCCACATATGCTGTCTCAAGATCCGCATAAAGCTTTAGGTTGTCATTTTCGGCGACTAAATCCATACCTTCGACATCTGCATGCGCATCGGATGCCGCCTTGAATTCCGCGCCCTCTTCATACTCATAATCCTTTACATAATCGCGATACTTATTGTAGCTCGTATACCTTATGACTATGTAGGATACGATAGCTCCCGCTATGACCAGGATTCCCAAAAGAACAAACAGAGTAACCTTTATCTTGAACCTTCTCTTCTTCTTAAACTCTTCCTTGATCCTCTCTTCTACGGCTCCGCTTGCCTCGGCCTCAAGCTCTTCTTTTAATATGTCTTTGTTCATATGCTACCCTCCTACCCGCGGAATATCAGCTCCTGATAGATACTATGGAAGAAGCTGTACACCTGATTCAAAAGGTCAACGAGTAAAAGCATAACAAAGATGATTATGAGCAGTGCGACCAAAGTAAGGAACAAAGTCACAAGTGTCTTTGCCAGCGTGAAGTTGTGAACCGTCATTATCCCGACAAGCATCATAAATGCGCTGTACGCGATACCCACACCGATTATCATGGTGTAGAAAGCTCCCTCATCCTGTGCCACGAACTGTGAGAATATGGTACCGATCGTGTTGCAGAATATCATCGGAGTCGTAGCGTAGCCGAGTGCTATGGCTATGTCCTTTAGCCTTCCTTCACCCTCCATAAGGCAGGTGATGGACCAGTTTGACACGCACAGCAGGAA
>ONVB01000185.1 GCA_900321145.1 uncultured Eubacteriales bacterium
GAGGTATGAGCCTAAGAAACATAAGAAAATAAGAGCGAGCTGAATCTCGACGTCCTTGCTGTTGGTTTCGTTGATCTCGCCTCGGGAATGTCTCATGAACACGGAGATAAGATTAACGATGGTGGCGCAGATGCCGGTGATCAAGATCAGCATCGGCTGGTGGAAGAGCACGAGAAGCGAGAGCATCGGAAGAATGTAGGAAAAGACCATGGTTGTGCTTCCCGTGATCATTACAAATATATACATAATGAAATATCCGCTGACTATGAAGTACCTCAGGTTGTAGCTGTGCGGCTTGATCAGATAAGCGATAAAAACATTTGCCGCGGGAACTGCGGTGACTATCATAAAGATGATGAGATATGAAAGCTCGCGCTGCCCCTTCACAACCTCCATTACATAGCTTACGAAAAGTATGACCACAATAAGCAGCCATCCGTATACAAGATTCCGGTTTATTTTCTTAACGTGATTATCGTTCAAATCGTCGCCCTCCGCCATATGCTGTTTATCATGATCAGTTTTCGTGCAAGCATGAAAACTTATGAACTTTTGATCCTTATAACATATTATTTTAATAAAAAACGAATCAAACTACAAGGAATATTTTTGGTCGGTTCATAAAATGTTCACGCTGTCGTACTTGCAAAATCACAAATTTGTGATAACATATGAAAAGTTGTTAAAAGAAGCTTTTATATACTAAGCAAAAGGGAGTTTACGATCATGGATTCTAATATCAACAATACCAACCCGAATACCCGACAGAATGCAGATAATAAAAATGTGATAACAAAGGAACAGTTCGAGTATGCGCAGGAGGCGATAACCAGGCTCTCGGATTATTATGATGCGAAGATGGTGGGACAGAGGAACTTAAAGTTCGCTTTGGTCGCAGCCATTCTTGCCGACGGACATGTGCTTCTCGAGTCTGTGCCGGGATTAGCGAAGACCACGGCTGCAAAGACCATCGCTGACGCCGTGGACGGCAAGTTCTCGCGTATCCAGTGTACACCGGATCTTCTTCCGAGTGATATCATAGGAACACAGATCTATAACCAGTCTACAGGTAAGTTCGAGACTACGCTCGGTCCGGTATTTGCGAACTTTGTTCTGCTCGATGAGGTAAACCGTTCTAGTGCAAAGACACAGAGTGCCATGCTCGAGGCCATGCAGGAAAGGCAGGTTACCATAGGCGGAGTTACCTACCGCATGCCGGATGATGTGTTTATAGTCATAGCTACCCAGAACCCCATAGAGCAGGAGGGTACCTATCTTCTGTCGGAAGCGCAGACAGACCGTTTCCTTATAAAGGAGAGGATCACATATCCCACACCCGATGAAGAAACAGAGATTTTGAACCGTATCGAGAGCGGTGTGATAACGAAGACACCGGCTGTGCTTTCCATAAAGGATATAGATAACCTTCAGGCGCTGACCGAGAAGATATATATAGATTCCGCCGTGAAGAAGTACATTTCGTTTATAACAAATGCGACACGCCACGCCGAGAAGGTGCTTCCGGCCGAGCTTTCGAGATATGTAAGGCTTGGTGCCAGCCCGAGAGCCGCCATCGCATTTATGAAGATATCAAAGGCGGTTGCGCTTATAAATGGCCGTACTTATGTTACACCGGATGATGTGAAGCTTCTTGCGCACCAGGTATTGAGACACAGAATAGAACTCTCTTACTCTGCCGTAGCGGACGGAGTGGAGGTAGAGACTATAATAGACAGGATCGTGGGATCCATACAGACACCGTAAATATATGAATTACGATTATCTCTCAAAAATACGCGCCAATATAGCGTTATATACGAATAAGATGACGTCTAACGTGTTAGACGGAGAGTTCAAGTCCATTTTCAGAGGACGCAGCCTGGACTTTGATGACTTAAGAGAGTACAGCTATGGCGACAATGTAAAGGACATAGACTGGAAATCGTCGTCGAAGACGGGAAAGATCCTGGTCAGAAGATATGTGGCTTACAGAAAGCACAACATCCTTTTCGTGGGAGACTCGGGCATCAAGTTCACCGGAGATACCATGAAGGGGCAGAAGAAGAAGGACGTGGCCCTGACCGCATGCGGTACCATCGCCTATCTTGTAGACAGGCATGGCGATGATTTTGCTTTGCTTACGAGCGTGGACGACGGCTATGATTTCTCCTTCTTTAATTCGGGCGGGGCACATTTTGAGCATATCCTGACGGATTACGAGAAGTATATACTGAAGACTCCGAAGTATCCGATAGATGAGGTGCTCGAGTATGCGGCAGAGCAGATCAAGAGAAAGATGGTCATAGTCCTTATAACCGATATAGAGGGGCTGTCGAAGATAGATGAATCTCTGATCAGAAAGCTTACCGTGAACAACGATCTTCTCTGCGTAAATGTAACGGACGCCTTCATGCACGGCGATGATGTATACGACGTGGACAGAAAGAGATACGAAGACAGATTTATCCTGAGGGACAGAAAGCTCTTCGAGGCGGAGAAAAGAATAAAGGACAGTATAGTGGAGCGGGCAGATGATATGTTTACCTCCTATGGCGCTACCATGGTCAGCATGAGCAGCGAGGAGGAGACGGTGGATAAGGTAGCCATGCTCTTTGAAAGGCACAGAAATGAAACCAACGGTTGATCTTCAAATGGCATATAATTACAGACCGATCATCTATGTAATTGTCGGTTTGCTTTTGGCTGCGATCGTTTTGTCACAGATCATTTTAAGGCACAGGTTTAAGGACGTCCTGAAGGATAAGGGTGATCCAAAGCTTCAGCCTCCGAAGCCCGAGCAGCTTATCGTGATCAAGAGGCGATATGTGGAGAAGCTTATCAAGCTTGCAAATAAGATAGCGGAGGGCAAGGTGAGCGAAAGAAAAGCTTATCAGAGCCTCAGCATCCTCTTAAGAAGCTTTGTGTACGAAGCGACCAAGATAAGGGTGCAGGATTATACATTGACGGAGATAAGCCGTCTGGGGATGCCGAGACTCACATCGCTTGTTTCGGAGTATTATGAGCCGGAGTTTGCAAGGCATTCCATGGCGGATCTGTCCGCCTCTTTGATGAGAACAAAGGGAGTGATAGAGGCATGGTACTGAAATACCCGCTTGTGATGTACATAGGCGTGCCCGTCGTTCTTCTGGCGGTTGCGGCGGTACATTTCATAAAACGAAAAAGAGAATACAGGTTCGGAGTCAGGGCGGCAAACACCTCCTTTATCAAGGCAGACAAGAGGTACAGGAGCATAAAGGCTTTCTACGGCACGGTAGCCGTACTGGCGGAGGCAGCTTTGGTGGTGTCGATGATCGCTTCGCTCGTACTTATAAGCAGGCCGGTGGTGACCGAGAGCCAGAGCAACGGAACGAAGAAGAGGGATATCTTCCTGTGCATGGATGTGTCCTACTCCATATATGATCTGAATTACGACCTTGTCGACAGCCTCGAGGAGGTAGTAAAGAGCTTAGACGGTGACCGCTTCGGCGTGACCATATACAACACCTCGTCCATACTCTATGTGCCTATGACGGATGATTATGACTTTATCATAAGCAAGCTCGAGGAGCTCAAGGATTACTTCGTGATGCAGAAGGAGTACATGGCCAAGTATGAGGGCAAGTACTTCTCCGAGATTGACTATGATGCTTATATGGAGCTCAAGAACAAGCTTGATTACTATGATGCGGGTACGCTCATAAATAACTATCAGAAAGGAAGCTCCCTTATAGGAGAGGGGCTTGCGACAGCGCTTTACAGCTTTCCGAGACTTGATGAGCAGGACAGGACAAGGATCATAATAATGTCTACGGACAATGCTCAGGAGGCTTTGTCAAAGCCGCTTGTCGAGGTGGAGGAGGCGTGTGACCTCTGCGCCGGACATGATATAAAGGTGTTTGGTATATTTCCCTCTAAGGAAAGCTTCTATTCGGGAAATCATGTAAGCTATGACAAGGCTATGAGTGAGCTTCAGGCCGCGGTTCAGGGAACCGGCGGAACCTTCTACAGAGAGAGCGATACACTGTCCGTTGCGGACATGGTGGATGATATAGAAAAGCAGGAAGCGCTGGTCGTGGACGAGATCACGGTCACAAGACTGGTGGACAAACCGGTGATACCGATGATAGTCCTTGCTTCCTCAATGATGATATTCTTTATGTGCGGAGTTGTGCTTAACCTATGATTACAAGACCTTTGCTCCCGCCGGTGGTGCTCGGCATAATAATTGCGGTTGTTTTCGCAGGTGTGCTGGTGGCCATCCTTAGGAGAAAAAACAGTTTAATAAAAAAGCTTGTCAGCGTGCTCAGGAATCTTGCGATATTCCTGCTTATATTCGTGATACTGTTAAGGCCAATGAACAGAAGATTTGACATGGACTTGGAGCTCAAGAACATAGATGTCCTTTTCGTGGTGGACACGACTATAAGCATGTGGGCCACAGACTACGGAAACGGAAGGACGAGGATACGCGGGGTGAGCGACAATGCCGCCTATATCATGCAGGAGCTTTCGGGCAGCAACTTTGGGCTTATAAGGTTCGATAACCGCTCACAGGTACTTGCTCCATTTACACAGGATATGGACAATGTGGACGATGCATTTGCCACGCTCAGGGAACCTGACAGGTACTACGCAAGGGGCAGCTCTCCGAATGTTGTCTATGATGACCTCGAGAAGATGCTTGAATCCTCTGCGGCAAAGGAAGACAGGATGACGGTCCTCTTCTTCATAAGCGACGGAGAGATAACGGCGGAGGGGGAGACCTTGAGGGACTTCTCCGAACTCTCACAGTATGTGGACGGAGGAGCGGTTCTCGGGTACGGTACCAAAGAGGGTGCTACCATGCAGGATGCAAACGGCATCATACGCGATCCCGAAACCTATACCGACGCTATATCAAAAATAGACGAAGATAACTTAAGAAAGCTGTCAGAGGATCTGGATATAGACTATATCCATATGGTGGATGACAAGAATGTGGCATATCTTTTAGAGACGATAAAGTCAGGCTCCGTGTCCTATGTGGGCAACGAGGACGCGTATATCTATGACGATACCTATTACTGGTATGTGATACCTCTTGCAGCGTTGTTGCTGTGGGAGATGGTAGTTGTCTTAAGGGAAGGCAGACTGTAGACGCGGTGTCATCAGAAGGAAGCGAAGACACGGTGTCAACAGGAGAGAGTTTGGACGTAGTGTCATCCTGAGGAACGAAGTGACGAAGGATCTTAAAACGAAGTGACGAAGGATCTTAAAAAAGAGGAACAGATATGGCTTATATTTCTGAAGAGGAAAAAGAACAGAGAAAAGCAAAAAGAAAGCGTGCGAAGGGCATAATCCTTGCTGCGAATATCATAGGCGTGATCGCTCTTGTTATAGCGCTCTTCTTCGGGGTGAGGATAGGCATGAACCTTGTCTTTTTAAGCAAGTACAATAAAGGCGAGTACGACATGGAGACGGAGAAGAAGCTCTTGGGACCGCTTAACCTGGTGGAAAGCTACCTGCCTTACTACAACCTGGGAAATGCCGCTTATAAGAGCGAGGACTATGACGAAGCGATAGCCGATTACAGGCTGGCTTTGGAGAAGAACCCTCCGAAGTATCTTGAGTGCCCTGTGAGGATCAACCTTGCACTGTCGATGATAAAGAAGATCAACTTTGATAATCTGACCACGGAGAAGAAGATACTGAATGCCATAAGGCAGCTTCAGGCGGCGAGAAATGTGCTCTGTGAGGATGGGTGTGCCAATCCGGATTATGTGGAAGGAGCCAAGGAGCAAAAGCCAATCAAGACCGAGGATGGTAAGGAGATAATACCCGAGAAGGGACACAGCGATAAGGCCGAGCAGCTTAAAAAGGAGATAGACGAGGCAATCAAGTTCCTTGAGGATCTCCTGAAGCAGAACAGCCAGAGCTCACAGAACAATGACGGGCAGCAACAGCAGCCTCAGCAGCCGCAACAGGGCGATGACAAGCAGGATAACGGCGGGAACAGCAAGGATCGTGAGGATGAGATAAGAGACAAGCTGAACGATCAAAAGGAAGACGCCATGGGAGAAAAGGCGGACGCCGAACAGCAGAAGGAGAACGAAGCCTCAAAGGGACAGGGCTCCGGAGCAAATAACTTCAACGGAAAAACATGGTAAAAAAAGATTCTTCGCAACGCTTGAGAATGACGAACGTGTATCATCAATAACGTGTGTCATTCTGAGCGAAGCGAAGAATCTATTTTTGTACCATATACTGCTCAGTGTCATTCTGAGCGAAGCGAAGAATCTTTTTTATACCAGATTCTCAAGCATTATATCCGATGTCAATTTGCTTAACTCCGGTGTCTTGAGCTTTTTCACCGTGTCCTTATCGATCACATCGAGGACATCTATCCTTATGTGTATCGGCTTGAATACGAAACGTCGAAATACTCTGCGCGAGTTCTTGATGGTGGTAACGACTACCGGACAGCCGGCTTTCTTGGCTATCTTGAAGGCTCCGTCCCTGAAGGGGAGAAGCGGTACGTCGTCTGTTTTGTTCTCTTTGCCTTCCGGGTAGATCCCTATGCTGCAGTAACCTGACTTTATGTACTCGGCAGCTTTGTTGATGCTCTTTATGGCTTCCTTTGTCGAGGTTCTGTTGATCGGTATGCAGCCTACGGCGAACATATACTTGCCTACGGCGGGGATTCGCATATTTTCTTCCTTGGATACCCATGCCAGATTATGCTTTTTGAAAAGCTCTATACCGACTAAAGGATCGAAGAAGCTCTTGTGATTTGATACCAGGAGGAAAGGCTCGTCCGGGATCTTGTCCAATCCGGAGGAATCCACCTTTATCCTGAAGGAGTCTACGAACACCTTTAAGGTTGCGAGTCCGTATCTCCTGTAGATGGTGTCTATGGTCTTCGGAAGCTTGTTAACATTGATGGTAGAGCCTATGATCACGAAGATCAGAAGCTGTACCAGAAACAGTGATATATATCCGATGAGAGTAAATGCGAGCAGAAAAGTGACTCTGCCGATGAAGGTTAAAGTGACTGCTCCGTTTATTATGAAGTACACTCCGAGACCAAAGCTTATTATCATGTATATGTAGTGCAGCATGATACGCTCCTTGTGTGATTCTTTTTTGCTGAATAATATTAACCTAAAATCAAACAAAAATCAATATTACTATGTACAAATCTTTCAAAGTTTGGTAAAATACCCCTAATTGTGTGCGCAGGAAAGATGCGTTATGTAAACATTGTATAAAGCTACATACTGTTAGGAGACTCAAGATGATCAACGAAAAAAAGGTGGCTTTGATGACAAAGGCTGCCATATATGAAAAGCATGAGGAGTATAACGGTTTATATATGAGCCGTTTTTATCAGAGAGACTATGTAAGGTTCAATGTACTAAAGACCTGGATCGCGGTGACCGTAGCATTCTGGAGCGTGGTCGGTGCCTATGTATTTCTGCAGTTTCAGAATCTCTTAGAGAAGATCAACGAGATGGATTATTTCAGCATAATGTATGATCTGATCGGCAGGTATGTGCTGGTCTGTGCGGTTTATTTTGTCTTTGCGTGGTTTCTGTACAACGTGAGATACTTTAAAGCCAAGAAGGGTTTGGTGGATTACAATTCAAACCTAAGACAGATCATCGAGCTTGAGGAGGGCGGCGGAAAGGTCGTATCCGAGAAGGAATCGCGTGTGTCCAACAGGGTAGAGGCCAGGGTAGCTCCCGTGCCGAATGCGGAGCGGGGAAATGTAACAAAGAGCGATATGATCGGAAAAGTCAAGGCCGAAGAGGAAGAGAAAAAACGGCAGGAGATCATAGAGAATATGAAGCGCCTGAATGAGCAGAAAGCCAAGAGGGCAGAGGCCGAAGAGAAAAAGAGACAGCAGATCGAGATAGAGAAACAAAGGATAAGAGAAAACAGGAGACGGCTTGAAGCTGAGCAGATGGAACGCTTTAAGAGAGAGCAGCAGGAGAAGTTCAGCAGAGAGGATCACACCTATAACGGTGGTGCAAATAACGACAATATGAGAGGTGACAAGTGATGCAGGGTATAATGACGGTTCGTGACGCAATAAGGGATTTCTTAAGAAAATTTCATGAAATAATTGCTCCGTTATGCAAGTTTATATTTGCATATCTTATTTTCACCTCAATAAACAGTATGTACGGCGGTTCCGAGTTCTTTGAGAAGAAGGTGATCATCTTCCTTCTCTCCGTGATCAGCGCTTTGGTTCCGAACTCGGTTGTGGTTTTCATAGGCGGAGTGTCAATCACCGCACACTGTTTTGCTACGGTAAAGGAAGGCGGTATGGTGTTCATACTTATCTTCCTCCTTATGTACTGCACTTATATGAGGATGTTCCCGAAATGTGCATGGGTTCTCGCGGTTGTTCCCATACTTTATATGTGGAAGCTCTATTATGCGATACCGATAATAGTAGCCGTTTTCGCAGGTGCTTCAGGTATGATACCGGCTGCGTTCGGCGTGGTTATCTATCACTATTCCATACTTGTGAAGGACGTAGCCAAGATGGCGCTCGACGGCACGGAGGACGATAAGGCTTTTGCGGTATATATGCACTTCGTGGACGGTCTGCTCAAGAACAAAGAGATGCTCATGACCTGTGTTGTGTTTGCGGTAGTCATACTGTTTACGGCGCTGCTTTATCTCCTTCCTTATGACTATTCATGGTATGTTGCCATAGTGGTCGGCGGTGTGTTCAATATACTTGCGTTCATGATAGTTTCGGGCAAGCTTGACCAGACAGTGGAGATGGGACAGTTGGTAGGCGGTTCGGTTGTCGGCATACTTGTTGCCGCGCTGCTGCAGGCCATTAAGAGTCTGGTGGATTATTCGAGAAAAGAAGTCGTCCAGTTTGAGGATGATGAGTATTATTACTATGTCAGGGCATTGCCTAAGTTTACAGGCAGAAAGAAGCCCAAGAAGCTCACCAGCGAGGATATGAGAGAGGCTGTAAAGGGCTATGGCAAAAGCATAGATGAGGAGCTTGATACCGAAAGAGAGTTCTCGAAAGAGGAAGCTGTAAGAAGGAGACAGGCAAGACAGCAGCGTGAATCGGCACAGGGGGCACCGGAAGAGGCAAGGCGCGAGCGCCCCGTAAGCGAGAAGCGCTTTCCGGAAGGTGCAAGACCTGCCGGAGCACAGCGCCCGACAGACGGTCAGAGACCGCAGCGCCCGGTGGATGGAACAAGACCGGCAGGACAGCCGAGACCTGCGGATGGAGCAAGACCGGCAGGACAGCCGAGACCTGCAAATGCGCAGCGACCTGCAGACGGACAAAGACCGGATGTTCAGCAGAGGCGTGAACGCCCGTCAAGACCGGTTGATGTAAGACAGAATCCCGAGAATCGCCGGTAGATAACAGACTTCAAAGCAAGGTGCCATTTGGCGTGCGTGTCATTCTGAGAGGAGAAACGCAATGACGAAGTCATTATATAAATGCGTTTCGACGACCGGACACGACGATCAGTCGTGTCAAA
>ONVB01000126.1 GCA_900321145.1 uncultured Eubacteriales bacterium
TTCGTCATAAGGGGTACCGCTTGCGGTGGATTCCTTATGACATCGAAGGCCGGCACCTCAACGCTCCGCATTGAGGTCTGCGTCGCTAACGCTCAGGATGACACTTTGTCATTCTGAGGGCGCAAGCCCGAAGAATCTTTCATAATCAAAACTGGTTAAGGAACCTCGTATCATTCTCATACAAGAGTCTCATGTCATCTATCTCATACTTAAGGAGCGTGATCCTCTCAAGTCCTATGCCGAATGCAAAGCCGGAGTATACTTCGGGATCTATGCCGCACATCTCAAGCACATGTGGGTGGACCATGCCGCAACCGCGTATCTCTATCCAGCCGCTTCCCTTGCACACACGGCAGCCCTTGCCGCCGCACTTGAAGCAGGTTATATCCACCTCGGCCGAAGGCTCCGTAAAGGGAAAATGATGCGGTCTTAACTTCGTCTTTGTCTTCTCTCCGAAGAATTCTCTTGCAAACTGCGCGAGCGTTCCCTTAAGATCCGCCATGGTTATGCCTTTATCTATGACCAGTCCTTCTACCTGGTGGAAGGAAGGTGAGTGTGTGGCGTCAACCTCGTCTGCCCTGAACACTCTTCCCGGAGAAAGGATCTTGATGGGAAGCTGTCTCTCCTTGGTCGGGTCGCTTGCCTCAAGCATGATGCGGGCCTGAACCGAAGAGGTCTGGGTCCTTAAGAGGATATCATCCCTGCTCTCTCCCGATGCGCTTCTCTGTATATAGAAGGTATCCTGCTCGTCCTTTGCCGGATGGTTGGCAGGTATGTTCAAAAGCTCAAAGTTGTTCCTGTCATACTCTACCTCGGGACCGGAAACTATCTCATAGCCCATGCCGATAAACACTCTCTCTAAATCCTCCACGGCAATCTGGTTCGGATGTCTGTGTCCCATAAGCTTCCTTTTGCCCGGAAGCGTGACATCTATCGTCTCTCTTTTAAGCTTCTCCGCACGCGCCAGTCTGTTTATGCTTTTAAGCTTCTCGTCAAGCTTGGCCTCTATCTGCGCTCTGGCCTCATTTACAAGCTGACCTACCTTGGGTCTTTCCTCGGGAGCCACGTCCTTCATGCCCTTTAATACCGAGGTAAGCTCACCCTTTTTGCCGAGGATCGCTACCTTGATATCGTTCAGTGCGCCGGTATCCTGAGCATCCCGGATCTTCTCCAGGGTATTTGTGCTTATCTGTTCCAACATTTCCTTAATCGTCATTGTCTGCACCTCTTTACTTTACTCTGACCCGCGGTCGATCTCCTCCGCGGTATCTCTTCCGTCATCTATCAGGTTTTCTATATAATCTATAACATCATCCACAAGTCTTTCGCTTGAGAAATATACTTCATAAAACAAAGTGTCCGGATTGGAAAGCGTCAGGCAGTAAACCTCTTTTCCGTGCCTGCTTCTTTTCTCTGACAGATTCTTGGATATATATCTGACCTTATCGAGCTTTACCACATCCGTCTTAACAAAATAACCGACCACCAGATAGTTTTTCGTGACAAAGATGTTGTTCTTCTTGAACACAAGCTCCTCGCTCAACTCTCTGTCGATGTCCTCTATCACCTCATCTATATCCCCATATGCAGCCAGCTGCCTTGCCTGCGAATGCAGGGAGGGGTTCGCCCATGAAAACAGCAGATACAGTATGATCATCAGGTTTATCACTATCGGGGCCGCAAATACTATATATATGGTCCATATATATGCATGGGGATAATCAGGTTCGCTGAGGATGTACTCGGACGCCATTCCGGTGAAAAGCTCCGGCGGAAGCTTGCTCTGCATGGCAAGCTGCGTCAGTATGCTTTCGGTCCTCACACCGTCCTTGATTATCTTTCCCTTTATGCTTATGCTGTCGATATGCCTTTCCGGCGTCTTTGTCTTCACCAGAAAGAACTGTATGGTCTCATCGTAATAAGTATAGTAATATGAAGCCTTAAGCTCTCCGTTTTCATAATAATCGAGTCCGGAATATGTAAGGTCCTTTACGTCCGCGATCACATTCACCGTACCGTCCGCAAAAAGCAGCGAGAATTCATCGGGCAGCTTCAGGATACCCTTCACATGATAGTTCTGCACCTTGTCAAGTATCGGATATCTGATGAACATGAACACAAGCACCAGGAACACCGCCATGGCCGGAAGAGCGACGGCGACGGTGTTCCTGAACAATAATCCTTCAAATCGTTTTCTATTCATGAATCGTGTCTTTAACTTACATAACTATATTGACTATCCTGCCAGGGACATATATCTCTTTCTTTACATCACCGGTGATCCTGTCGCCGAGAGCTTCCTTAGCCTTGGCAATAACCTCTTCCTTCGGAGCATTTACATCTATCATAACAGTCACTCTGGTCTTGCCGTTGATCTGTACCGCGATCTCCTTCTCGGTATCCTTCATGGCTCCCTCGTCATACTCGGGCCAGCTCTGGTGAAATACCGAACCCTCGCCTCCGAGAAGCTCGAAGAGCTCCTCACCTATATGAGGCGCGAAAGGAGCGATGAGCTTGACCATAGTGAGAAGCGTCTCTTTGTCTACTCCTGTAGTCTTGGTGAGCTCAACGAACTTGTTGTTGTACTCCATAAATGCGGAAATAACCGTATTCAGTGAGAACTGCTCCAATCTGGTAGTCACATCGTAGGTAAGCTTATGTCTCAGCTTGACAAGCTCGGGAGTCTCCGGTGCGTTCTTCTCCGCATTTGCGGTGACCATGGTATAAAACCTGTTGATAAACCTGTATATACCCTCCATACCGCTGTCATCCCAGATGGAATCAAGCTCGGGCGGTCCGATAAAGAGCTCGTACATACGGAGTGAGTCACAGCCGTAGTCACGCACCATATCATCCGGTGAAACTATGTTGCCGAGGGACTTGCTCATCTTCGTTGCAGCACCTGTCACCTTGTCCCTTCCGCAGACCATGCCCTGGTTAAAGAGCTTGGTGAAAGGCTCATCAAAGTCCACAACTCCTATATCGTTCAAAAACTTGGTATAGAATCTCGAGTAGAGCAGATGAAGCACCGCATGCTCCACACCGCCTATATACATATCAACCGGGAGATACTTGTCAGCCTTCTCCCTGTCAACAAGCGCATTGCTGTTTTTGGGATCTACATAGCGCAGGAAGTACCATGAGGAGCCTGCCCACTGAGGCATGGTATTCGTCTCTCTCTTCGCAGGCTTACCGCACTTCGGACAGGTTGTGTTCACCCACTCGTCTATCGCCGCAAGCGGTGACTCGCCGGTTCCGGTAGGCTCATACTTCTCCACATCCGGAAGAAGGACCGGAAGCTGATCCTCGGGTACCGCAACCGCGCCGCAGTCCGGGCAGTGAACGATCGGTATTGGCTCGCCCCAGTAACGCTGGCGTGAGAATACCCAGTCACGAAGCTTGTAGTTCACGGTCTTCTTTCCGTAGCCCGCTTTCTCTATCATCTCGGGAGCCTTCACTTTAAGCTCCGATGACTCCATACCGTTCCAGTCGCCGGAATTGATCATGGTTCCGGCAGCCTCGGTATAAGCCTCGGTCATATTTTCAATCTCCTTGCCGTCCTTGGCTATAACCTGGATTATCGGCAGATTAAACTTCTTTGCAAACTCAAAATCTCTGTCATCATGCGCGGGCACGCACATGATAGCTCCGGTGCCGTAATCTGCAAGTACATAATCCGAGATCCAGATAGGTACCAAAGCGCCGTTAAGCGGATTTACCGCATAGCTTCCGGTGAACACACCGGTCTTTTCCTTATCCTGAAGGCGGTCTACATTCGACTTCATCGATGCATCGTAGATATACTTCTCAACAGCCGCCTTTGTCTCCTCCGTCGCAAGGGAAGCAGCCATTTTATGCTCGGGTGCAAGCACCATAAATGTAGCGCCGTGCAGAGTATCCGGTCTGGTCGTATATACCGTTATAGCCTCGTCGCGTCCGTCTATCTTGAAGTTAACCTCCGCACCGTAGGACTTACCGATCCAGTCGGTCTGCATCTTCTTTACCTTAAGAGGCCAGTCAAGCTTATCAAGGTCTGCGAGAAGTCTCTCGGCATATGCTGTTATCTTGAGCATCCACTGGCGGAGGTTCTTCTTTGTCACCTCGCTGTGGCAGCGCTCGCACTTGCCGTCCACAACCTCTTCATTTGCAAGACCTGTCTTACAGGAAGGACACCAGTTGATAGGCATCTCCTTCTCGTAGGCAAGTCCCTTCTTGAACATCTGCACGAAGATCCACTGTGTCCACTTGAAGTAATCCGGATCGGTCGTGTTGACCTCTCTGTCCCAGTCGTAGATAGCAGCTATCTCATTTATCTGTCTCTTGATGTTCTTTATGTTCGCAGCAGTGGAGATCGACGGGTGGATACCATGCTCTATGGCATAGTTCTCGGCCGGCAGACCAAATGCATCCCAGCCCATCGGATGTATAAGATAATAGTTATGCATCATCTTATAACGGCTCCATACATCGGATATAACATAGCCTCTCCAGTGTCCCACGTGAAGTCCGTTGCCGGACGGGTACGGGAACATATCAAGGCAGTAGTACTTCTCCTTCTTGCCGTCATCCACATTGATAGGGTTTTCCTCCCACTTCTTTCTCCATTTTCCTTCTATAAGCTTATGATTGTAAGCCATCTTTCTTTCCTCCGCCATTTCTTGTCTAATATATTAGACTTTATATATTATTCAACACCGGCCTCACCCGTGATAAGCCACGGTGAAGGCTGTGTAACAAATACACTGTTTTTATCCGTCTTGGATACGGTTATCTGAGTAACCTCCATATTCTTTATGCCATACTTATCAAAGAGCGGCTTTATGTTCGAAAGGATGTTGAGCTCAAGAGTATATATCATGAACTGCATCTTCGGATTCTTCCTCAAAAGTCTCTCTATATCTTCTTCAAGATGCTTGTTGGCAACAATGAACGAAAGCCTCGGCACCGGTATCGTAGCCATGCACTCCTCGTTGATATCCGGTATGATCATGACATTGTGCACGCCGAACTGCTTTACATTATCATCCATAGTCTCCTTGGCGCCCTTATCGTTCTCCACGCAGATTATGGTACCCTCGCTCGCGATAAATGCTGCCTCTATGGCTATACTCTCCGCATCCACGAGACATATGGTATCCTGACTGTCCACGTTGAGCATGGCCATTATCATGGCACGTATCTCATTTCCCACATACTTGATAGGGCCCTTGGAGAACATCTCGTTCTTCATGCCTATCCTGTAGGACTCTCTCGTATTCTCGTTTAAGATAAATACGACAGTCGGAGATGTTATCTTCCTGTCGATAACCTCCTTGATCTTGACATGCTTTACCTGTCCTTCCTCCTCAATCCCGACGCCGTACCACATATCATACTCGCCGAAACCGGCCTCCCAGAACTCATAGAACAAGTCCTCATGAGTCTCATCCGCGAAGATGAGCACTCTCTTGTGCGTCTCCACGAAGGGGATCACATTCTTAAGCTTCCCGCAGATGTCCAGGAGCTTTATCTTCTCCGGGCTCACATCCATGGTCTTCGCGAAGTATCCCATCCACGAAAGAATCCGATTTGTATCATAGCTTCCTTTAGCCATAACCTCGCCTCCTGTTCTTTTTTACTTATCTTTATTCTCTTCAGCCTCTGCGGCTGTGTTGCTCTTGTTTTCCTGCTTTGCCTTCTTATGCGCCTCTATGACATGCACCTTATCGTGCAGCAGCTTTCTTCTCTTCGCCCGCCTCATGCCGGATCTTACCTCGTGCTTTTCCCGGTATTGAGGTTCGCCGGTCTCCTCATCTATCGACAGCAGCCGGTAGTAGTCGGCCGTATCGGTAGACAGCTCCTTTTTGGCCAGCCCGTCCCTAAGGAATACAGCGATCATCGCATATATACATGCAAATACCGGAACCCCGAGTATCATGCCCGGCACCCCGAACAGTCCTCCGCCGACTAAGATCGATACGAGCACCCAGAAGGACGGAAGTCCCGTCGCATCTCCCAAGATAAGCGGCCCGAGTATATTTCCGTCGAACTGCTGCAGCACGATGATCCATATTATAAATATGACAAAATGCATCGGATCGTCCATCAAGGCAAGCAGCGACCCGGGTACGGCACCGATAAAAGGTCCGAAGAACGGAATGATGTTCGTCACTCCCACGATCACACTCACCAGGACAGCATACTTCATGCCCACCGCAGTGGTAAATATAAAGCACAGGATTCCTATTATGATCGAATCCACGATCTTACCGTTTATAAAGCCGCCGAACACGCTGTTTGCAAACGAAAAGTACTTCATGATCTTGTTTGCGGCTTTTCTCGAGAA
>ONVB01000127.1 GCA_900321145.1 uncultured Eubacteriales bacterium
ACAGCCACTATTTTGTCACCGTTATATATGGGACTGTAGGCAGTTATATGCGTACCCCACTCATCGGTAAACGGACGTGAATTAACTACGGTTTCACCCTCGAACGCAAGGTGAGTCTCATCATCCTCATCATACTCCTCGCCCGGCAGTCCCGGCTCTTCGGGATCGGAATCAACCACATACTGCGGACCGTCCGCTGTCTGTCTAACAGTATAGACATACTCGACACCGGCATTGTCATAAAAAACGGTAAGCTGTTCAAGAAGAGTGTTATATGCCTCGCTTTCCATATCGTCCTCGGACCACACCTCATCTATGAGCGAGCTGTCAACCGAAGCGGCTACAACTCTGGTCATATTCATGGCATTATCCTTGATCTGAGTCTCAAGCAGATTTTTTGACTTGAAGTAAAATACAAGTCCCATGGTCACGTCTATCGCAAGCAGAAGAATCATAACGATAATAAAGATTTTTTTTGATAAACTAAGTCTTCTCGTCTTCAACTCTTTCCCTCCTGTTCGATGAATCCGTAAACTGTTGATTATTTTACCATACACCTTGCTTATTCACAAGAAAAAAAGTGGCAGCGGACGCATCCGCTGCCACCTGAATGTTCATACTATAAAGAAAAATCAAAATTGCTTCCGACCGCCCTCTCTGCTGCCGTCTTTGTCCTGTCCGTAAGAACACTTTGAGAAAAGTCCTGAACCTTTCTGAGCAGTCCCTCAAGCGAGTCTGATTCCATGGTTTCAAAGCTTCCCAAAATCTCCTTTGCCTCATCCTCGGACAGATCTTCAAGCTCATCCGTCTCAGTACGCTTCTCCTCGAGTTTTTCGGCCGCTTCCTTCTTCTCGGCTTTCTTTGCCTCAGCTTTCTCAAGCTCCTTCTTCTCCGCCCGCTTTGCCGCAAGCTTTGACCTTGTATCGTCAAACGACTTGCTCATGGTCGCAAAGTATGATACCGTTCCGTCATCCTTTACCTGCATCCCGTAGTTTGCGACCTGCGCACCCGAAGATGCAAGCTGCTTCTTGAAGTCATCCATCTTCGAAGCACCCTGATCGATAAGGTTTTCATACTTCTCACGGTACTTCTCATCGGAAGCCATCTTCTCGATCTTATCCTCGTCTATAAGGACCACAGGCTTATAAGGATTGGCAAAGCTTCCCGCAAGGGATTTTGCGGTATCCTTCATATCGCTGCTCACGAGGATAAAATCCATGTTGCCGTACTTCTTCTTCAGGCTCTCATAATAGCTCTCCGCCTTCTCGGAAAGCTTAGGCTCGCCCACGGTTGTTCCCGCGGTATAAAGCCTTCTTGAAGGATCAGTCTCCTTCGCCGGGTTACTCTTGGCTGCTGCGGGAGCGCTCTGCTCCTTCTCCGCCTTCTCTGCCGTTTTCCCGGGCCGGACTCCTGCATAACCGTAAGCGGCAAGACCGGCTGTTACATTACTTATTCCACCCATATTCAGACCTCCTTGTCTTAATGCGATGTACAACAGTTCCCGCACCGGCACCATGAATCCTTTCAAATGCCGATACACAATCATAATACCATATTTTTAATCAAAAAACAAGATGATTGTCCGAAGCAGCAAATGCTCCGGCTACCACCATATCCTCCGGTGTAGTCAGCTTGATGTTGGTATAAGCACCGGGAATGATCACGCTCGTCACGCCGGCATACTGTTCAACAACCATTGTATCATCCGTCACTTTGGACCTGGTCTGCTCATCCACAGCCTCCAGTCTCTTGTAAGCCTTTTTTATGGTATTTAAGCTGAAGGTCTGCGGTGTCTGTATAATGTACAGCTTCGACCGTTCCGGGGTATCGGTCCCTATCACATGTCCGCCCGATTCCGTCACCTTCTTTATGGTATCCTTGACAGGAACACCGACTGTACACGCTTTGAAACCGTCCCGTATACAGTTCACGGAATCCTCTATCATCCTCTCGGTCACAAACGGACGGGCGCTGTCATGGATCAGGACTATCCTCTCCTCGTCCTCATCCTCGTTTATCGTATTCAAACCATTCTCCACGGAATCAACGCGTCTCTCCCCGCCCGGACATATGCGTCTCACCTTCCTGTAGCCATACCTGTCGACTATCTCACTCCTGAAAAAAGGAATATCCTCCTTACGGGTAACCAGAATGATGTCGTCGATGAGTCTGCTCTTTTCAAAAACCTCAAGCGACCAGCAGACAACCTTTTTTCCATTAAGCTCCATAAGCTGTTTCGGTGTTTCGGTCTGCATCCTGTTTCCCGAACCGCCTGCCAAAAGAATCGCATGGATCATGACTTACCTCCCCTACCTCTCTCCTATCTTCAAGTTCGGCATGGCATTAAGTGACAACGGACTTCGCTCTCCCGCCATGTACGCGTAGTAACCCGCAACCCCGATCATGGCTGCGTTATCCGTACACAGAATGGGCGACGGATAGTAAAACTCCAGTCCCGCCGACTCCGCAGCCGCTTTCATGCACTCTCTGAGGCGCGAATTCGATGCGACTCCTCCGGCGAGCGCAAGCTTCTTTACGCCGTGGTCCTTAGCCGCATTTACCGAGTTTGCCACGAGTACATCCACCACAGCCTGCTGAAAAGAAGCAGCCACGTCAGCCCTGTTATACTCAATACGCTTCATATCACAACCGTTTAAGTAGTTTAATACAGCCGACTTCAGTCCGCTGAAAGAAAAGTCATATGGCGCCTCGTCCACATGTGCGCGGGGAAAGCTTATTGCCTCGGGATTGCCTTCCTTGGCAAGCTTGTCAACCTTCGGTCCTCCCGGGTAACCCAAACCGATCGCTCTTGCCACCTTGTCAAATGCTTCGCCGGCGGCATCATCCCTTGTACGCCCTATGATCTCATACTCGTTATAATCCTTTACAAGCACCAGGTGCGAATGTCCTCCGCTTGCGACCATGCACATAAACGGCGGTTCCAGCTCACTGTGCTCTATATAATTTGCGGATATGTGCCCTTCTATATGGTTCACTCCCACCAAAGGCTTTCCTGCCGCATACGCAAGCGACTTTGCCGCCGAAACACCTACAAGAAGCGCCCCGACCAGGCCCGGGCCGTAGGTCACAGCCACCGCATCTATATCCTGAAGTCCCGTACCCGCCTCGGCAAGTGCGTGCTTTATAACCTGGTTTATCTTCTCCACATGCTTCCTCGACGCTATCTCAGGCACCACTCCTCCGTATATGGTATGCAGATCTATCTGCGAGTAAATGGTATTTGAGAGCACATTTCTTCCGTCCTCGACCACTGCCGCCGCTGTCTCGTCACAAGAGCTTTCTATTGCCAATATCTTTATTCCCATCTATACAACCTCAAAATCATCTTACTTACTTTATCTTTTGCAGATCAGCCTCCGGACTCATCCGAGCTGCTCTGCCCCACATTTGACGGCTGCCAGCCGTATATCTTCCAGCGTTCGTTTTCTTTTACCAAAAGATAATCAAGGTAGAGGTACCCTTTTCCGTCTTTTGTATTCAGGGTACACTTGACCTCAAGTTTTGCCATGTCATTTCCGTCCGCGGTAAAGTACCTTACCTGGCTTGCCTCGGGAAGCTCACTCATGTTAAATGCATAACCGCCTTCTTTGGTCTTCTCTATATCGTTCTTCAATCTCTCCAAAGAAGTCATCTCCGGATTGACAGCAAGAAGCTTGTCACAGTAAAGCTGTCTGACTTTATTGTTCAGCTTCGTGAGCTGCTCGTCGGATATCTTGTCGCTCTTTTTCTTCTTCTCACCGTAAAAAACCTTGTAATATCTGCAATGAAGCTTAGCCAGATCTCTCGGAGTCTTCGGATAATCAAAGCTCATATCATATTCGCACAGCTTTTCAATCTCGTTTTTAGCAGACTCACTTCTGTTCTTGGCCGATCTGTTAGACAAATAAAAGAAATATATCAGCACTATGGCAACCAAAAATGCCGCAACCAACACAGTTTTTAAATCATTTTTTTTAAGTCTTCCCGCCATACCAAATCCTCTGCTATGATCAATCCTCGAATTTAAGCACCGTCTTCCTTCCGTCTCTGCATATATAGCCTGTTTCAAAAAGTCCGCTCACCATGCTCTGGAATTCCTGCGGTCTCACCGTTGCAGGACTGTAGTGCGTAAGCCACAGCTCCCTGACTCCCGCTTCCTTTGCTATGCCGCAGGCTTCCTGCATGGTCATATGCTTCTTATCCTTTGCATCCGCAAGCTTGTCCTCCTCGCCGTACATTCCCTCACATATAAAGAGATCAGAGCCTGCAGCGTGTGAAACTATAACCTCCATAGGTCTTGTGTCGGTGCAGTAGGTAACTTTAAGTCCCTTTCTTGCTTCTCCCATCACCATATCCGGAGTATAAGTCCTGCCTTCATACTCAACCGTCTCGCCATGCTGGAGCTTTCCCCAGTACTGCACCGGCAGATCCAGAGCTTTTGCGGCCTCTACATTGAAGAGGCCCAGACGGTCAAGCATCATGGTATATCCGTAGCAGGTCACGCTGTGATTGACCTTGTAAGCCTCTATCCGCATTCCGTAGAAATCAAGCCTGACCTCAGACTCCTCGAACTCCTCGAATTCTATGTCAAACGGAAGCCCCGGCGCTATGATCCTCAGCGCGTTCACGACTCTTATAAGCCCTTTCGGCCCAACCACCTTAAGAGGTTCCGTCCTGTCGGCATTACCTATTGTAAGGAGCAGCCCCGGCAGTCCGCTTATATGATCGGCATGAAAATGTGTGAAGCATATCATGTCTATATCCTTAAAGCTCCACCCGCACAGCCTTATCTGGTTTTGAGTCCCCTCGCCGCAATCTATGAGAAGCGAGTGACCGTTATACCTCAGCATAAGCGAGGTAAGCGCCCGGTTCGGAAGCGGAAGCATCCCGCCCGTACCAAGCAGACATATGTCCAGCATGTTCTTTCCCTTCTTTATCTATCTCACATTACCTCACGCAGCCGATCAGTTCGTTTACATCCTCGACATTGTTTTTCTCCATATAATCCTTTATGCCCTCAACTACATCGAGAGCCGCATACGGATTATAGAAGTTAGCCGTGCCGACCGCAACCGCAGTCGCACCGGCCATGATAAGCTCTATGGCGTCCGAAGCCGAAGCCACACCGCCCATTCCTATGATTGGAATCTTAACTGCCTGCGCGGCCTGGTATACCATCCTGACCGCGATCGGATGTATGGCAGGTCCCGAAACACCCGCAGTTTTGTTCGCAACCGCAAATGTTCTCCTGTTTATATCTATCTTCATACCCGTGATGGTATTGATAAGCGATATGGCATCCGCGCCCGCTTCCTCCGCAGTCCTTGCCATAAGCGCTATATCCGTTACATTCGGAGAAAGCTTCATGATCACAGGCTGCTTTGCGTGCTTTTTCACCTCGGCTGTTATCTCGGCAAGCGCCTTGGGATCCGTACCGAAAGCTATGCCGCCCTCCTTGACGTTCGGGCAGGATACATTTATCTCAAGAAGAGAAACCGTCTTTTGATCACCGAGTCTCTCGACCACATCAACATAATCCTCAATACTCCTGCCGCATACATTTACTATAACCTTTGTGTCCTTCTTTTCCAGGAATTTCAGGTCTCTTTCAATAAATGTATCTATGCCCGGGTTCTGAAGCCCGATCGCATTCATCATGCCGCCGTGTATCTCCGCAATTCTCGGAGTCGCATTTCCGGCCCAGGGTACATTTGCCACACCCTTGGTCGTAACAGCACCAAGCTTGGACACATCGTAAAACTCGTCATATTCCATTCCGGAACCAAATGTACCTGATGCCACCGTCACCGGATTCTTAAGCTCAACTCCCGCGATCTCTACAGAAAGTTTCATAAGACCACCTCCTTGGCATCAAATACCGGTCCGTCCGCACATACTCTGGCGTTGTTAACCTTGGAGTGATCGTCCGTAGCGGTTGTCTCGCACACGCAGGCAAGGCAGGCACCGATACCGCAGGCCATGCGTTCCTCTAAGGAAAGCTGTGCCTCCGTACCCTTCTCCTGAGCAAAAGCCTTTATGGCTTTCAGCATAGGCTTGGGTCCGCAGGCGTAGATTACATCGCCGTCTATATTATACTCTCTTATCGCATCTATCACAGTACCTTTGACACCCATAAAGCCTGTATCGCTCGACACATATACCTCACCGAGATCATCGAACTCGGCCTTTAGGAACTCCTCATCCCTGTAGCCGAGAACTATTTTCAATTCAACACCCTTGCTTTTAAGCTTCTTTGCAAGGTAAAGCATGGGCGGTATGCCGATTCCTCCGCCCATAAGGATTGCACTGCCGTCCTTCAAGGTATATCCGTTGCCGAGCGGCCCGAGCAGTCTGATCTTATCACCGCTCTTTAAACCGGAGATGATCCTTGTTCCCTCGCCGGCTATCCTGTACACAAACCTGAGCTTTCCGTCATCCGCATCACATATACTGATCGGTCTCGGCAAGAGTCTGCTGTTGTCACCCGTGAAAAGAGACGCAAACTGACCCGGAACTGCAGCGTCCGCTATCTCGGGACAATCCACGGTCATTGAATATATATCCCTGCCTATCTGCTCCTGCCTTACCACAGAAGCTGTCTTCATACTTTTCGCCATTATCTTCTCGCTCCGTTTATATCCGCTATCATGTCCTCGCACGCCTTTCTCGAAGCATCCGCATAGCCCTCTTCCCCGAAGGATGCATATGCTTCATTCTTATATGCGGCGATAATTCCTCTTGAGGAATTAACGATTGCACCCAGACCGTCCTCATTAAAGAAATGTACCAGATCGGCACCTTTTCCGCCCTGAGCTCCGTACCCCGGAACAAGTATATAAGCCTTAGGCATAAGCTTTCTTAAGACCTTTCCCATCTCGGGATAGGTTGCGCCGACCACACAGCCCACATCGCTGTAATCGCCGTGAAGAACGCTCTCGCCCCACTCTACAACCTTCTGTGCCACATGCTCATAAAGCGGTCTGCCGTCTATCAGTCTGTCCTGGAACTCACCCGACGAAGGATTGGATGTCTTTACAAGGACAAATATACCCTTGTCGCACTCCTTACAGCAGTCTACAAAAGGCTTCACTCCGTCCGTTCCGAGATAAGGGTTCACAGTCACTATATCCTCATCAAAAGGAGCATAGGTCTTGCTTCCGACCGTTACCCAGCCTATATGTCCGTCCGCATATGCCTTAGAGGTTGAACCTATATCTCCCCTCTTTATATCACCGATCACGACAAGCCCCTTTTCGTGGCAGTAGTCGACCGTCTTCTTGAATGCATTTACTCCCGGTACACCGAACTGCTCGTACATCGCGATCTGCGGCTTTACTGCCGGTATGATATCATATACGGCATCCACTATACCCTTATTAAACTCAAATATGGCTTCGGCAGCCCCCTCTAAGGTTTCACCGAATTCACCGAAGGCCTTATCCTTTATAAACTCCGGAACATAGCCAAGCATGGGGTCAAGTCCCACCACTATCGGGGCATCCTTCTTTTTGATCTGTTCGATCAGCTTCTCAATCATAATCGCGCCTCCCTGATTAATATGTATTGGCATGATTACTTCGTAATCGCGCCTCCCTATAAAATATCGCAATCAGGCACATCTCTCGTATAAGAAATGTGCCTGTCTCAAACTGTATTATTCTCCGCCTTCCTCTGATGGTATTTCCTCAGTAGGCGGCTCCTCCGTTGGCGGCTCCTCTGTAGGCGGCTCCTCCGTTGGTGGCTCCTCCGTTGGCGGCTCCTCTGTAGGCGGCTCCTCCGTAGTATCCTTCTCCGTCGTCTGTTTCTCTGTTGTCTGCTTTTCGGTCGTCTGCTTTTCGGTCGTCTGCTTCTCTGTTGTCTGCTTTTCGGTCGTCTGCTTCTCGGTGGTAGGATCATCACTTGCGATCTTCTTAAACTGAGCTATGACCTTGACATCCTTTTGGATATCAGTCAGCTCAAGCTCGGTTACGGCACCGCGGCTTTCGCCGTCCACAAGAACATCCTTTATGGCATAACCCGCATCCGGAGTTATATAGAGCTTTACATTTGAACCCTTATCCACCTCTATAGAATCGGATATGGTTCCGCCCTTGCTGTGTCTTGTGTTTACATGGACCTTCTCGTCCTTATGTATATTACAGTGCTCCTCGGTTATCTTAAAGTCCGGATTTTCCTTTCCGTCCTCACCTACAAGCTTCTTCTCTCCGGTCTTTTCGTCGACCGTTATCCTGAACTTCAGTTTCTTCGGACAGGATTTGTTAGCTAAAAGATGTGACTCCTCGCAATACTCATATACCTGATGTCCGGGACACCTTCCTGTTGGGATCGCGTCAGCCGCAAAGTAATCGGTTACGGTCAGACAGCCCTCTCCGGGAAGCTTTCCCGTCTCCTTGCAGAGTGTAACGGTAGTTATTCCATCGGGAACCTCCCAATCCAGGGACGGATCCTGTCCCTCCATCTCGGCTATCCTGTCCATGATCACTCTCCAAACCTCTTCATGAACAGTTCCGTAATAAGGCATGCTTCGGTTGGAGTCGTACCCCATCCAGATAGATGCTGTATAGTAAGGTGTCATGCCGCAGAACCAAAGGTCATAATCGCTTGAGGTCGTACCCGTTTTACCCGCACACTGGATACCTGTCCACATCTTTGCGGGACCTCCGGTACCGGCCGTGAGTACCGACTTCATACCGTCTATAAGCTGCCATGCGGTTGTAGCCTTCATAACTCTCTCTGTCTGAGGCTTGGTATTGTCTATGATTATCTTTCCGTCGTGATCGACAACCTTGGAGTAAAGCACGGGCTTGGTGTAGACGCCCATATTCGCTATCGCACCGTAGGCCGCCGTCATATCATGAGTGGTAACACCGTAGGTAAGACCACCCAGTGCCGTCGACTGGTTCGCATCGGAATATGCTGTTCCGTCGCTGCCGACCTCATATTCCACAAGAGTCGACAGGTGAAGCTTCTTCAGGTATTCGAAAGCAACCTGCGGATCGACCATGGTGATCACCTTGACCGCAAGCACGTTCATAGAGTTCTGTATACCCATTCGACAGGTCTGAAATCCTCGATAACCTCCGTACCAGTTGCTTACCGGTGTTCCGTTGTAATAGTTAAACGGAGCATCCTCGATAGGTGTCGCAAGTCCGCCCATTCCCAGGTCAAAGAACGGAAGGTATGCCGCAAGCACCTTGAAGGTCGACCCCGGCTGTCTGGCCGAGAAGGTCCTGTTCCAGGAACGGCTTTCCTTCTTCTCACCTCGGCCGCCGACCATAGCCTTCACATAGCCGGTCTTATGATCCATAAGCGTAAATGCAAACTGAGGCTGAGGCGTGATAACCACGTGCTCTTCCACATATGAGCCTCCGGTCTCCTCGAGCATGGCCTGTTTGAACTCATCTATCGCCACAAGCGCATCTTCTTTTGAGTCAAATATATTGTCGAACTTCGGATTCTCCGTCTTCTCGGCGAAGTAATCTATAAGCGCGTATGTGCTGTAATATATGGTATCTTCCTTGTCCTTATCCAAAAGGATAAGATCGTAGCTTAAGCCGACTCTGTCTATTCCGAAGTAGTCGTCGGTATGATTGATCACATCATCCGCTATGGCCTGTATCTTCTTGTCCTGAACGGAGTAGACGGAATAACCGCCCGAGAATATCATCCTCTGAGCTTCCGAACGCTCCACTCCGTAGAGCTCCATGAAATCATCCTCGAGCTGATCAAGGATGGCATCCTCATAGTAAGTATTGACATTTCCCTCCGCCTTTACCTTCTCATGAAGTGCCTTTACTCTGCCGAACACGTCATCATTCATGGCCTGAGTATACTCAGCCTGGGTTATGTAGCCAAGCTCAAGCATCTTGTCGAGCACGTCCTCACGTCTGTTTCCCACACCCTCGGGATTGTTTACGGGATTGTAAAGTGAAGGGTTCTGTGTGATACCTGCTATAACGGCGCACTCTGCAAGAGTCAGATCCTTTAATTCCTTATCGAACCATGTGTCCGCTGCGGCGAAGACACCGTAAGCACCGCCGCCGAGATATATGGTGTTGAGATATACCTCTATTATTTCTTCCTTTGAATACTTCTTCTCAAGCTCGATTGCAAGAGCCTGCTCCTGTATCTTTCTCTCAAGACTGTCCAAAAAGGTCTTCTCTCCCATACCTACATTGAAGACCTCGTTCTTGATCAGCTGCTGTGTTATGGTCGAAGCACCCTGGTCGAAGCTTCCGCCCATAATACCATGTCTGAACGCTCTGAATATACCTCTTACATCTATACCGTTATGCTGCCAGAATCTCTCATCCTCTATGGCAACGAACGCGTTGATCAGATTCTTCGGTATATCCTCATAATATGTATACACACGGTTCGAGTCATAGTTTGCAACTATCATCTCTTCATTACCGTCCGCATCATATATGGTAGTTCTGTAACCCTTAGGAACTATATGCACGTCGTCTATGCTCGGCGCGTTGTCGAGTATACCCTTTATCATGCCGAAGCCGACTCCGGCTCCCGCAATCACAAGCGCAACCAGAAAGACAAGAAAGATCTTAAAGAAATTGACCAGTATCTTCCTTCCTACCCTTGGTGTCCCGGAAACGAGGTTCTTACGCTTTCTTATCGTTTCCGCCTTTGAATAACCCATATTCCGCCTCCATCTTTGTTGTATGTTGTAATATGATGTATGGTACAGATTTACATAATCCAAGGTAGTATACCAAAAAGAAAGATAAAAGTAAAGTATCAGAGTGCTTCCTTGAGTCTTACCCCCGAAAATACATCATCATCCAGGAAAATATTGCTCAGAGCCGAGTGTACACCGGCGGAATCCGTGCTGTCGGGAGTATACGCATGGGCGTTGCCGTACCTGTATGAACGAGACCTGCTCGAAACAGCCCTGCTTTCCCTGGCTAAGCTCTGCCTCCTTGCCGCGAGCATATGATACATGGTATCCGCTTCCTCCTCGCTCACACGCCTTCTCTCGCTTATGACCTTTTCCGCCGTCAGAGAACCCGCACTGAAAAAGAGCATTCCCTCAAGTACACAGCTTATCTCCCAGCGGTTCTTGTCTTCCATGCCTCTTATGCCGCTCTTCGAAAGCTTCTCCTCGGTGGAAAGCATGCTTCTCCTGAAATCGGTACATTTGACAAAGATATCCGAAGCGTGCCCTTCGCTTCTTCTTCCGAAGATCTCCGAGAACTGCTCAAGACTCTTCAATGTACTTTTTAAGGATACGGCATTGTCAACACTTAAGTTTTCTCCGACGCAAACCGCATAAAGATACGTTCCCTTTCTGAACCTCAGGTGCTGAAGAAAAGTGAGGACAGCAATAGAGATACCCCAGTTATGCGCAGGGAAAACTATACCTATGCTTTGGGCATCGATAAGCTCCCCGTCATACTCTGTGTATCTTACCGCACGACTTCTCTTGACATTTGCGGTCAGCTGACTGACCAGAGATCCTGTCGTGTCCATCTTCTTTATTCTCTTTCCGGTTTTAAGATCGTCCGAATCGGAGACATAGAAGATTATATTCTCCTTGTCCATAAGTCCGAACTTCGCATCCAGATCCTTTAAGAGCACTTTCCTTACCCCCTGATAAGAGAGATGTAAAATCTTTTATAGGCGCCTTTTAGATACTTTTCCTTCGTTATCCCGTATCTCTTTTTAAAATCATCATCCCGGCACGAGACCCCGTTGACCATGCCGCAGATACCCGACCACAGGAAAAGTGCAAGCTGCCCTGCGTCAACATCTTCGGCGATAACCTTCTCAGCCTTGCCCCTTGCGATAAGCGACAAAATCTCTTCATCGATCACTGTCATATCACGCACGCCTTTGCTTATCCCGTCAAAATAATCCGGAAACCTGCACTTGAATGAATATACGGAATCGCACACGGAAATAAAGCTTTCCGAAAAGCTCCCTGCCCCTGATGCGGCATCGGATATCTCCCCGGCAAGCATATCTGCATATTTTATCAAGATGGAATTGTATATCTCTTCTTTACTCTTGAAATAGACATAGATAGTAGACTTGCTGTAGTCAGCAAGCTTGGCGATATCATCCATAGTGGTTCCGTCTATACCCTTTTTTTCAAAGAGCTCCCCCGCGGCATCCATTATGCTGTCACGATGGAATTTCTCAAGAGCCTGTTTCCTTCTCTCTCCCATTACAAAACCTGCGTCGTATTATATGTTCCCGCCATTCAATAAATGCACGTATCCGATTAGACATTTTACTACCGTGAGTATATTTTTTCAACATTTATTTTATTTATTATATTTTTGTTTTAGTTTTTATATCTTTAATCCGTTAATTATATTTACAGTATATATTATATACCATATTATAATAATCGTACTCACGGTTCGATTACTTCGTTTCAGCTGCTTTATACACAAAAACAGGCGGGTCAAACCCGCCTGTTTTTGTGTATAAAGCATTATTCTACTGTATCACTATATCGGAATTAAACTTTAACGGACCGCTTATATCCGTATTCCCTCGGAATGTATCCCTTGACTCTCCTCCGATAAGGATCCTCACGCTGTCGATACCGTCTAACGAGGTGAGCGAATTGACTACCGCATACAACACTTCCTCCGGTGTTCTCCCCTGAAAGCTTTGCTCAAAGTCATCACTCAGATCTATCACACATTCATTTTCGGTCACAGAGACCGATATGACCGAAGTATTCGGTGGTATGCACTGCTGCTTTGCAAGATAGTTTACTATCAGCTCCTGCGCGGATATATGATAGTCCGGATTGACATCGAGCATGTATGCCCTGAGGCCTCTCTCCCCGTTATAAGACATATATATCTTTACCGCAATCTCATTTAACCCTTCGGCCTTGTCATAGCCGCCGAAGAAAAATGACGATCTGTCATATTCTTCCGATAAGAGCACCTTCTCGTCCTCATCAAATATGTTTATCCTTATCCCGCTTATTCCCTCAAGCTGGAAAAGAGTGGTGCATATCGACGCTGTCGAGAGCAGATACACCTCCCGCGACAGTGGGGCAGGTGCGGTAAACGAAACCTCAAGCCTCACATTGTTCTCATCAAACATATATGTGTATACCGAGAACACACCCTCGTATTCCTTCATCAATTCACCGAGGAGCTCTTCCACCGAGGCAGTCAGCACATCAGGCTGTCTAAGCTGGTAGACACTATTACGTCTTTTCACCCGCATATCTTCATGATAATAAATATACGCCTCACCGTATCCGGCTTTTATATTCTCTTTTTCTCCGGCCTTATCGTTTTTTGCGAAAGGAAATGTACAGCCCGATAAACCGAGCAGCACGAAAGTCGTTATCAGGAGCCGTATTATATTTCGTTTCTTCATAGATCATATATCCTCTTCACTGTACTTCAAAGGAATCTTGACCGTAAAGGTCGTACCCTGTCCGGATTCACTGTAAAGCTTGATCGTACCGTGATGCATGGTTATAACATTTCTTGTGATAGCAAGTCCGAGTCCCGTACCGCCGGTATCCCTGCTTCTTGCCTTGTCGACACGGTAGAATCTCTCGAAGACCTTGTCCTTCTCATCCTCCGGGATACCGACTCCCGAGTCGGCAACCTTTACGTGGAAGAACTTGTGATCGGCATTTAAGCTGACATTTACAAATCCGTTATCCACGTTATACTTGACGGCATTTTCGATGATATTCGTAAATGCCAGCGAAAGCTTTACCTCATCCACCTCCGCGATAACATCCCTGAAGCTCTCGTAGTTGATCTCTATGCCGCGCTCATCCGCGATAGGCATGACTCTCTTCAGGATAACTTCTATAAGCTCGTTGATATCAACCTGCTCTATGTTCATCTTCGAGTTCTGGTTTTCAACCTTAACAAGGGTGAGCAGATCGGTTATGATCTTGCTCTCACGGTCTATCTCTGCCACGATATCCGTCATAAACTCCTTATACATCGGAAGATCGGCATCCTCGTTTGAAACAAGCGAATCCGCGAGCACCTTCATGGAGGTGATGGGCGTTTTAAGCTCATGGGACACATTTGACACAAACTCCTGTCTCGTGGAGTCTATGGTCATCAGCTTTCCTATGATGTCGTTGTAGTTTACCGTAAGCCGCCTCAGCTCGGTAAATCCCCTTACCGGCATACTGTCGTCCAAGTGCCCGGCCTTCGCGGTCTCCATACGCTTGGTGATCTTCTTTATGCCTCTGGTCGCAACGCTTCCCACCATGCCCGAGAAGAGCACACATACTATAAACATAAACACAAAGAGAACTATTCTTATAGTAAGCGACCTCGTCAGGATATTTCCTATATTTGCGGTTGACGCGGTCACTATGACCGCACCGACGCACATCCCGTTTCCGATAATCTGTCTCACATATCTGACGTGGTCGGTATCCTTTGTATAAAGCTCCTTTACCGTGCCCATCATGATCCTTATCATGTTCTCGCTCACTAAGTAAGAGCCCTCGATCTGTCCGAAGGTATCGGCCTTTACCCTATAAGAGGCATCCACGACTATCACACGTCCGTCAAGCTCCTCGGCGGCAGCGCTCATACGACCTCTCATCTCACCCGTCACCTTCAGGTAGCCTTCCCTGCACAGCCCTCCGGAAATGATGTCGCCCTGTTTTACCACTGCGGTTTTTAGGGTTCTTTCCTCGTAGCTTCCGTATATCCTGTCCGAGAAAAAAATATATGCAGCGACGAGCACCGTGACTATAAGCACTACCGAAGACACAACAAAAAACCCAAGTGAGACAGACTTTTTCTCAGCCCGGGTTTTTTTCTGTTTTACCTCTTTTACAGGTTTGTCTTTACTTTTTTTCTTATCCTTAGCGGAAGTCTCTCGCGATGCGATATCCTTCGATAAAGCTTCTTCCTTCGAAACTTCCTTTTTTTCTTTTTTGCTCATATCCGGTTATTCCATAAAGTAGTACCCTACACCCCATCTTGTATGGATGTACTTGGGTTCTGCCGGCGTAGCCTCTATCTTCTCTCTAAGTCTTCTGACATGAACATCAACGGTTCTTGCATCACCCGGATATGTAGAACCCCAGATAGTCTTCAACAGCTGTTCTCTCGAGTACACCTTGTTCGGATTGGAAACAAGGAGAAATACCAGCTCATACTCCTTGGCTGTAAGATTGACCTCCTTGCCCTCCACATATACTCTTCTGCTCTCGCAGTCTATCTTAAGGCCTCTTGATTCAATGGTCTTCACGTCATCCTTGGAATCCTGATTCTTGCCGTTTCTTCTTAAGATGGCCTTGATCCTGGCCTTGACTTCAAGTATATTGAACGGCTTTGTAATATAATCATCGGCTCCGTACTCAAGTCCGAGTATCTTATCCATATCCTCGCCTTTAGCGGTCAGCATGATGATCGGAACATCCGAAAACTCCCTGACCATCTGACATACCTCAAGTCCCGAATACCCCGGAAGCATGATGTCAAGCAATATGATATCATACTTGTTCATCTTCGCGTACTCTACCGCATTTTCACCGTCATATGCAACATCAACCTGCATATCGTCCTGCTCTAAAGAGAACTTAATCCCCTTAACTATAGACTTTTCATCATCTACAACAAGAACCCTTTTCATGTCATCGCTCCTATGCTTAATATGCAACTATTCTATCTTTGATCCTGTTATATATCCCATCCTTGATACCCTGTACATTGAGTATCTCCTCCGGGCTTTTAAAGCTACCATGCTCATCACGGTAGGCGATGATCGAATCAGCCTTCGCCTCACCTATCCCCGGAAGCGTCATAAGTCTTTCTTTATCAGCCCTGTTTATATCAACCTGACCGCTGTCCGACGTCTCATCCTTTCCCTGCTGAGAGTCAGGCTTATAACTTCCGCCCTCGAGCTCGGCTTCCGTTGGGATATATATCTTCTCCCCGTCGCTTACCTTCTCGGCAAGGTTTACATAGCTTTGCACGGCATCCTCGGCAAACCCTCCGGCAGCTTCAACCGCAGCCTGCTTTCTGTCATCCTTGCTTAGGTAATAAACCCCGGGTTCCTTCACTGCGCCACATACATAACACGCGATCGTATCATGCTTTTCCGCGGCCATGTCCCCTTCGGTCTCCGAAGTGCCCTCCGACACGACATCTGACGTCTGCCCGGAACCGTCACCTGCTTGTATTTCCGAAGCTTCCACTTCCTCCGATGCGGTCCCGACATACACCCGGGCTTTGTCTCCGCAAGCAGAAAAAAGAAGCATCATCATACCTGATAAAAATAAAAACACAATCCTGCGCACACAGAACACCTCACAATTCAAGCATCCCGCATCGCATCAAACACCATCTGCTATTGTACATTTATTTTTAATCAATTACAAGTGGCAAAACACAAAAATGATTTACATTTTTTTTCGCTTATGCTACAATCTCCGCGTAAAAATACTGACCGGTTCAGGTACGGAGGAGAAAGATATGAATATAGCGATCGGGTGCGATCAGGGCGGATATGCCATGAAAACAGAGTTGATGGAATACCTTAAATCAAAGAAAATACCCTTTGTAGATGTCGGAAGCTACAGTGAGGGTTCGGTTGATTATCCGGTTTATGCCAAGGCCGTATGTGAGAAGATAACCTCGGGAGAATGCGAGCTCGGTATACTTGTATGCGGAACAGGTATAGGCATGAGCATGGCAGCCAACAAGATAAAGGGAATACGCGCCGCTGCCGTGTCCGACAACTATACGGCACAGGCCACCCGCTCTCACAATGATGCGAATGTTTTATGCCTGGGCGGAAGAACCATAGGGATAGAGCTTGCGAAGATGCTCGTCGATACATTTATCTCGACTCCCTTCTCAGGTGAGGAAAGACACGCAAGAAGGATATCCATGTTCTCGTAAAACACTTCTCAAACAGGTGATCAGATCTTATATATGGCATAGCCGTCTATCACGACCAGGCGGCTTATGCCGTATTTTTTTATCACCTTTTCTGGAACTGTCTTCGCTTCCTCCACGACCATGAAGTTGCAGCCCTCTTCCTTTATCACACCCACTATGTAGTCATAGTCCGGTTCCTCGGAAGCAAGCTGCATGGCAAGCTCCCTCGGAACCTTAAGCTCCGAAGCTTTGATAAAGCCTATCATGTCTCTGCCGTAGAGAGTTCTGATACGTCCGTCCACCTCGCGTATCTCATAGCACAGCGGTTCCGTCACAAGTCCCTTCGGGTTCTTTATATGCTCCGCCACATACTCACCCACATCCGCAGTCGCCTTCGGGATCTTATATATATTTTCCATTCTTGTAAATGAACCGTTCCTGAACATGTTTACTCCGAGGAGCAGCACAAGCAAAAGCCCGTAAACCGGCAGAAATACACATCCCGCAGGCTTGAGCTTTTTTATCGCTTTCGCGAATACACAGGCAACGACCAGCACTGTCGGGATGCACCAGAACAGCCTCCAGACGGTTATCCCTATCAGCCTGTAGGCTATGGGTTGGTTCACGAAAAAGAGCAGCAAAGCCGAAGGATAAAAGACAGCATCAAAGGGATAGAGTTTGGCGGTATCCTTACGTCCTTCTTCATCCGCTTCAGTGCTCACGCACTCGTCATGAGCATAGAGAACGATCGCAGCAAAGCAGGCCGCCACTATCATATATCTTCCGACTCCGTACATATTTGCCTTGTACCCTGCAAGCTCCTCAAGCTCGGTTATGCCATCCGTATTTCGAGCTACGGGATCTGCCAGGGCAAGCGGCCAGACTCCTCTCCAGAGTATGAGAAGCACTCCGCAGATTGCTGTTACAAGCCTGCGAAACACAGTCTGCGCCTGCGAGATAAGCTCAGCAAAGCACGCTGCTATGATAAGCGCCGATGGCAGCAAAAGAACCATCCTGTCCGTATCACCTTTATAAAACAGGTAAACCGCAATACATATGGGGATTGCCGGCACGATAACCTTGCCATATCTGTCGAATCTCACAGCCAAAAGATACGGTACCGAAAGAAGCGCAAGAAAAAGCAGGCCGTCACCTGCTATAAGTATCCTGAGTGAAATTAATAGCTCTGTCCAGTTCATCATCATTTCCTCATCCGGTACTCAAGATAATATCCGATAAATATAAGGCCCGCCGGAACAGCGGTAAGCCACAGAAGGAGCATAAGCTTTATACTCTTCTTTACTATGCCGTAGCACAGACCGTAGCAGCCTATCATCAGAATGGTAATGATTATTCCCATTCCCGAAAGAAGCGGAAAGCCCACGGAGCACACGGCAAGCATGATGAAGAACTCCCTGCTCTCCTTCACATCCGCCTTGAATATCTCAACCAAAAGCCAGATAAGCACGGGCACCGCAAAGCTTGCGGCTACCGCCTTACCCTGCCATATACGCGTCAGCGCAAAGGTCTCGCTGCTGTAAACCGAATAACCGCCGAACACATGCAGAAGTAATACGCCTACTATAAGCGCTGCCCTCGCCGTCATATTTTCTCCGAGCAGAGCACCGGATATGAGCCAGTATATCATGCATACAGACGCAAAGAGTGCGATCGGAAGAAACATATGCGCAACGACGGTAACCTTGATTCCCGAAACAAACGAAACATAAGCCATAAAACAGGCCCACGGTGAGAATATGTCTTTGGAAAGCTCACCCGACCAGGAGCTTATCGCCTCGCCTGTCGCGGGATTGGTAAGGAACATCCTTCTCGTGGTGACCATATCCACGGCATTTACCACAAAGCGCGAGTCATCCGCATCAGTATGCTGCAAGGTTGCCACAAAGGTAATGAGCGCAACAGCCGCCGCTGCCGCAACAAGAAACGCCGTAAACTCCTTCATGCCATCAAGTGTCGGAAGAAGTCTGACAAAGCTTTTCCTGACCATACCATATACGCAAAGCGCCGCATAAAACACCGAAAGAACTATCACAAGAACAAGAAAATCGGCCTTGAGCAGGATCAGCGGAACCGACACGAGCTCACACAAAGCCCACATGGTAACAGTGCCGAAGACATAGCTTTTCGATAAGCTTTTGTTCACACTGCCGCCCTTTAAGCAAAGAAGCTCACATATCGCATTTCCCATAAGAACCGGCGCCACAAACAGAAGAAACGCCGCTATCAATATCTGTATTACCGACCAAAGTCCGATTTCCATTATAATCTCCTACTTCGAACCCTCCTGTTTTAAAACGGCTCCGAAGGTTTTCAAAATAATTTTCAGATCCAGTGAAAGGCAGAAATGCCTTATATAATAATTATCGAGCTTAACAACCTCCTCAAAATCGGTTATGTCGTTTCTGCCCGAGGTCTGCCACATGCCCGTAAGACCCGGCTTTATGGCAAGCCTTGACTTGTGGTGCAGGTCGTAAGCCTTGTACTCATCCTCTGTCGGGGGTCTGGTTCCGACTAAGCTCATATCTCCTATGAGTATGTTCAAAAACTGCGGAAATTCATCTAAGCTCGTCTTCCTCATGAAGCGCCCTATGGGAATGATACGGGGATCGTTCTCCATCTTGAACATCAGTCCCTGCATCTCATTTTGCGCCATGAGCTCCTTCTTTCTCTCCTCAGCATCAAGATACATGGAGCGGAACTTGTACATCCTGAACTTTCTTCCGTTCTTGCCCATCCTTACCTGCTTGAAGAATATCGGTCCGGGGGACTGGATAAATATGATGGGACCGAAGATCACGGTTAGGAGTATCGTAAATACGGTTCCGATGAGTCCCGCTATTATATCTACCGTCCTCTTCACGAATCTCTGCTTGAAGGTCATCTGGTTTATGCTCGTGGTAAGGACCGCGCACTTGTTTAAGCTCTCAAGAGTAGGATTCGGCATATCTTTAAGCAGTGTATCCATGCTTATATGTACCGCTATGCCCATCTCAAGAAATGTATCGGTGAGCACGCCCTTATCATCCAGGCTTCCGTCAAGTATCGCACCATCGACTATATGTGACAGCGAGTACTCATACATAGTACCAAGAGTAAGATCACGCTTTACATCATAAGCCGTATTCTCATATCTGCTGCCGTCCGTCAGTATCACACTGTCTATAACAAAACCGCCGTACTCAAAGCTGTTGAGCTTCTCCATAAGAGAATCCGCATTCTCCGGCCTGCTTATAAGCAGCAGCCTCCTGAGCCGCTTCGTGGTGCTGTTTCTCTTGTACACAAACTTTTTTAACAGAACTCTCTCCGTGTACATCAGCACCGTATCGATCACCAGAAAATAACCTATGGTAAGTCGCGAATAGGTATCCGACGACTTGATAAAGAAAAGTATGCCAAGCACGATCCCTATTATGACCAGATTGTGGAATATGACATTCTTAAGCTCCTTCAGATATCCTCTCCTGAGTATGCCGGAGTAGCTCTCGGTCATAAAGACTATGACTAAGTGTGACATCATCACGAGCACATTGATCAGTTCCCAGTCATCCTTGGTGAAGCGCTTCGTACTCTTGAATCTGATATAATAAGCCAAAAGAAATGCCGCCTCGACACACAGTATGTCGAAGATAATAAAATCAAGATGTTTGGTTGCTGTTCTTCCTGTATCCTTCATACCTTATATCCTTATGATCTCACCGGTATCTACCTGACCTCCGCCTATGGAAATGTAAAGCTTATACTCGCCCGGTTCTATCTCATCCTTCGATATTATACTCTCAAAGTGACACAGCGCAAAGCCCCTCGTGCGGCCCTTCTCGTTTGCAAACCCTTTTACATATACCCTGTTTGCCATGAAAACAAATGACGTGTGTCTTTCGGTATAATTCTCAAAATCCTCATCCTTGTTATACGGTCTTAATACGATCGCATAACTGTTCCTGTTATTGTTTCTCTTTCGTCTGAAGTATCCGTAGCCGGCTATTCTTATAGCATCATCGCCGTAGCAGATCGACTCGGCTTTTACCTTCGCATAGTCGCTGTCCCATTCGAGCTCCCTGCCCCTTGATTCGTAGCTTACCGCCTCTGCCGGTTCCACCAGCTTCTTATCGTCGAGATTAAAGGCGTTCCTGTCTCCGGAAAGGTTAGGATTATAGCAGGGATCGTAGCCTCTCGCAAAGAGAGGATGCTTGTCATAGAGCTTGGCCATCTCCCGCTTTCTTCTCTGCTCCTTAGCTGTATTTTCAGCGTCAAGCCCACGGCTTACAGACTCATGATGGACTAAAGCCACATCATTCCTTAACACATTATGATAGCCCTTTTCTATAAGTGAAAAGCAAAGCGCTACATCATTATAGGCGACAGCCAGGTCCTCGTCAAAGCCGCCGGCCTCATAGAATTTTCCGCGGTTCACCATAAGGCATGCGCCTGTGACCACGGAGAAATTATAATCCAATAAGTTCCTGCCGTAATAGTAATTCGTGTCATCCGGCATACCGTAGAAGCAGTGTCCCGGACCAATACCGTAGTTTACCACGCCCGCGTGCTGGAAGATGATCCCGCCCGGATAGTAGAGCTTTGCTCCGACCGCACCGGTGTAGCTCACCTGTGCCTGACCTACCATCCTTGTCATCCATCCCCGCACATCCTGTATACGCGGGTTCTCCTTCACCTTATCGGTGATCTCGATATCGTCATTTAAGAAAAGGAAATAATCTCCGCGTGCATTCCGGGCACCGAGGTTGCACATATGTGAGAAATTGAACTCCGCCTTCTCATATATATAGCTCATCCTGTGTTCGGGAGCGTCAAGCTCACCGACCAGCTTCTCCACACGCACCCTGTTCTCGTCGCTGCTTCCGTTATCTACAACTACTATCTCGTAGTTTTTATAATCCGTCATATCCACAATGCTTCTTAAGCACTGCGTCAAAACATTTACATTGTCCTTAGAAGGTATGATCACCGAGCAAAGAGGATCCCCCTGTGGCTCGTATACCACCCTGTACTGCGATATATCCTCTATAAGTTCTAAGTGCCCCTTAAGGCCCCTGCGAGCAAGCGCCTCTTCCTTCGCTTTTCTCGTAGCCTCAAGCACATAGGGCTTCGCCTGCATATCGCTTGAGGTAGACTCCTTGCGCATGCGCCAGTGGTACAGTATCTTCGGCACATGTCCTATCCTGTCCGTCCTCTCCATAACCCGCAGAAGAAGGTCATAATCCTGCGCACCCTCAAAGCCCTTTCTCTCCATACCGGTTTCAAGTAGAACCGTCCTTCTGTACACCGACAGGTGACAGGGATACATATATGACATAAAGGTTTCCGGCGACCAGTCAGGCTTGAAGAAAGGATCCCGCCTCTCAAGGCCAAGCTCGTCTATCTTGTCCTCGTCGGTATATATCATGTCAAGCTCGGGGTTCTTGTCTAACAGCTTAGCCACTTCGTAGAGGGCGTTCGGTGCATAGAGATCGTCGCAATCGCACAGAGCGACAAACTCACCCTCGGCAGCCATAATGCCGTCGTTCGTGGCAACGGAGATATTTCCGTTTTCCTCACGGTATACGACCTTGACCTTCACCTTACCGGCCTTTCCTAACCTTTCCTCATACTCCTTAAGGGTAGCCTTCACGGATGGCATGGTCGATGCATCATCGACAAGCACTAACTCAAACTTCCTGTAGGTCTGCTTAAGGACGGAATCGATACAGTTCCTGAGCATGGTGTCATCCACGTTATAGCAGGGTATGACAACCGAAAAGAACGGGTTGTAAGTAAGACCCGTTGTCTTCAGTATATTCTCGTCCTTTTCGTTCCTCAGCATCCAGCGCGTGTAATCGGGCGTGTCATCTTTCTTGCTCTTCATCTTGTATATGACAGCATCAAAGCCCTCGTCACGCATGGTCACAAATGTTTTTTTTACAAGCGAGGCAGCCTCACCCAAGCGTCCCATTATATCCTCTTTCTTATAGCCTCTGCCAGTTTTTTGTTCTCTTCGGGATCGGCCTCACCCTGCGGCCACTTAAGTCCGTCCCAGTCACCCTCAAAACGGGGTATGAAATGAAGATGAAAATGATGCACGGTCTGACCCGCACACTCACCATTGTTCTGAACCAGGTTCATGCCGTCACAGCCTGTCTCGTCCTTTATGGCGCGGGCTATCTCCGTACCCAAAGAAAAAAGCTTGCCTGCCGTATCGGCATCTATCTCAAACACATTTGCAAAATGTTCCTTCGGTATAAGAAGTGCGTGGCCCTTGTTGCCCGGTGCCAGGTCCAAAAAGCACTTAAATTCCGGTGTCTCGTAAACAGTGGCCGAAGGGATCTCGCCCCTGCCTATCTTACAGAAAATACAATCGTCTTTAGTCATTTTTAATCTCCTTCATCATAAGATCCTTCCTGTTGCTTACTCCGGAGGACACTGTGTCATTCCAATGACTTTGGTCCTAAGGATCTGCTAAGCAATAAATCCTCTCGTAGATGTATCCACCCCTCCGACACTCTCGTTTAAAACTCCCTTGCCGTAGGTCAGCCCCGCATATACCTTGTGGGTATTCTTCATTACGGGGCCATCGGTGTCTATCTCATGAAGCTTCACAAAGCCTATCCTTAAATTATCCAACATAAGTGCACATCTGTCAAGTTCCTGAGGAATCCCCTTTACCGCACTCATAACCAGCTTATCATAGATGAACCTTAGGATCGATATGACCCTGAAGGCAAGCAGATCCCCGGGATTAAAGCAGTCGATAAGCTCATTTAAAGCACGCTTTGC
>ONVB01000049.1 GCA_900321145.1 uncultured Eubacteriales bacterium
AATAAGGCATAATTGGATAAGATTGTACTATTTTTTCGATGAAGCATCATATAGAATGATACATGTCATACTGAGCGTAGCGAAGGATCTTGGAAGGAGTAAGGTGAAATGAAAGCATTATTTATCGGAGGAACGGGAACGATCAGCATGGCTATAGTCAGAAGGCTGGCGGCTGATCCTGACTGGGAGGTATGGCTGTTAAACAGAGGTAGCAGATCGGATGAGGATCCCGAGTTCGATGAATGGTGCGATAAGGTTATAGAATCACTGGAAAAAGCAAAGTTCTGACATCTTCCGATTGATAAAGCTGAGCAAACACGCTATAATGTAGATAATTGCCGATCGGAGCAGGATACGGAAGGGTGAGCGTCATGCCACATGGCTCATATCGGACAACATTATAGAAACGGAGTTTGAGATGTTCACATTAAAGACAAAGGAAGAAGAAAGAAAGATAAAGTTTATATCCAATCCCACTCCGGAGCAGATCGAAAGGGAAGTGAGTGCCGGATATACTCAGATAGAGCACGGCAAAGGTTCCTACTTCGTCAATGCGAACGACGAGTATGAAAGGGACAGGGTAAAGAAGGCAATAGGTGTCCCTGACTACGAGTGGTTCCAGGAAACTACCGGATTAAAGAGGCTTGTACTGTACAATCCGCAGTATTACAAGCCTGCCCATAACTTCGAGGAAAGATTTATCCTGAAGTTTAATGTACATGATTATGACGGCAAGCCGCTTGAGATGCCGATCAACGCATCGAGCCTGTGCAGCATGTTCTCGTGGATGAACCTGCCGAAGGATCTTAACTTCAGTAAGGATTTCACTCTTGCGAAGATATGGGACACATCGCTTATGTTCTCGGGAACCATCCTGCCGAAGGGCTTTTCTTTAGACGAGAGGTTTAACACGAGCAATGTAGTGACTATGAGATATATGTTCTACGGATGCACGATCCACAACAAGAACTTCTTCAAGACATTTCTTGATACAACCAATGTGCTGAACTTTGATTATATGTTCGCTGAGTCAAGCCTGTGCAAAGGCCTTGATATAGGGCTTAATACGCATAATGCGAAGACTATGTCGCATATGTTCTTCAACACCACGTTCAACGGACTCTGTAATTTGGGAGACGACTTTGTGGATCCCATGAAGACAAAGACCATGTTCATAGGCGCAAGGATGAATGACATAAAGCTTGAAGGAGTATCTGTGAGTGAAGTCAAGAGAACACTTATGGATGATTTCGCATAGCGGGTGCCGCGCTGTAGTATGATTTAGATTTAGAATAACAATCCTCTGCTTATGATAAAGCAGGGGATTGTTACATTTTATATCAGGAGGAAAATAATGGAAGAATCAATGAAGGACTATGAGGAGATGCTCGAGGAATCCTACAGCCTGATGGGAGACGGCGTTCATGATACGGATGCCCTTCTTGCATGGAGAAGAGCCAAAGAGCTGAAAGAGTCTCAGGAGAATATCAAGGTTACGGTAAACGGCATAGTGAAGGGCGGAGTGGTAGCCGACTTTGAGGGGATCAGAGCATTTATTCCGGTATCGAAGCTTTCGCTCGACAGGATAGAGGATTGCAATCCTTTCCTTGAGAAGGAGATCGAGGTCAGGGTTTTTGAGGCGAATATGGATGAGGACAAGCTTATTCTCTCCGCAAAGGAAATCCTTAAAGAGAGGCAGGAGCTCAGCAGAAAGAGGAAGATATCCGAGGTCGAGGTCGGGCAGGTGTTCCACGGGGTGGTTGCCACGATCAAGGATTACGGTGCGTTTGTTGACATTGGCGACGGTATGTCCGGACTTGTGCACATCTCCCAGATATCGCATAACAGGATCAAGCATCCGAGGGTAGTGCTCGAGGAAGGGCAGGAGGTTGACGTGAAGGTCATCGATATCAAGGACGGCAGGATATCGCTCTCGATCAAAGCTCTTTTGGAAAATGAAGAGGATGATCCCGAGAAAGAGGAGGAGATAGTGATCCCCAAAGCTGAGAGCATAAGTACGTCGCTCGGCGATCTGCTTAAAGGAATCAAACTGTGAGTGCATCATCGTGAAAAACACGGTCTTAATGGTCTTAATATTGTAGTCTTATCGAAAGACCTCCGACAGGGCAGGGTGCTCTGCAGGAGGTCTTTTTTGAGATGCTAAACTTTGATTTTTAGCACATCCCTGTTTTTCGTCAATAAATGTTTTCCGCGGATTACTATAGCGCTTTTTACCAGCGGCTCTTAAGTATATCGTCCTTTAAATATAAGTTTCCCATTACATCTTTCTTTATCGGGATTAATTGCTGCTTTTTAACCATATATGAGATATTCTGTCTTGAGCACGACAGGATTTCGCCGGTTTCGGAGGTATCCATGATGTTATTCCTTGCAAAAGCCTTAAAATCATTTTTCGTTACATTAAGCTTTTCACCGGCACTATATAATACCTGAGCAGGGATATCGATTGAGTCATTGAAGGTTAGATAGTAACCTCCGGCCCCTAACCGGATAGATCCAAACAGCTTATCATTAGCAATGATCTTGTCTACTCCGTTAACATCCCTTAATTCGTTCAGATCAATCCTTCTTGCTGTATCATTTGCGAAAAAACATATGCAGGTTCTGCCTTCTGTTACAAATGCACCCGAAAGGTTCTTATTCATTCTGCTTTGAACATATCCGGGCAAGGTATCTGTCCTTTTAACAGACATACCGTCCTGAGATGATCTGCCTTCGGATATCTCCATAAACTTCATTTCATCATATTCTGACAGTTTATGGTTCTTTAGAATCATGCCAATGTTTTGCCTTCCGCTCGGTATAACTCTTTCCTTTACCCACAAAAAGCTGATATCCCTCGGAATTGTATATATTCCCTTCTTTACAAAACCGCTGAAAAGAAGCGGTGCGGTCCACTCATCAATCGAGTCTTTAAGCTCAACTATAAAGCATTTGTCCTTTTCGTAATATAGCAGACAACCTATCTCAAGCCTGTTATCATTGTCATAGATTTCATAACTTTTCATATGTTTTATACCTCGAATAAATCATATCCCATAATTTATCGATATGTTGCCTGGATAAAACTTTATCCAACCCTTCAAATATTGAAGCCTTATCCTTCCTGTTCAGCTTTCCTTCAAATAGATTTCTTTCTTTTATAAGAGAGAGATTATCGTAACACGAAAACCCTCCGATAAAGTTCTGACAACGCTTATCTTCGCTTATATCATACTGCTCAACTTCCTGTTTCGTTATACAAGAATACATAAGCGAAAGACCGTGATCAAAGAGTGGTGCCAACCGTATTGTTTTTAACCGCGGATTTCTTAAAACCTCTATATTGGCGCCGTGTCTGTCCCGGTTGAGTATTATATAATCAACTGCAAGCATCACATCAATATATTTCTGCCATCCCATTCTTACACAAAAATCGTAATGCGACTCTCCTATCAAATGATTAACTGTATAATAATTGTCCAACGCGGCCTTGCTCTCTCCGGCTTTCTTAAAATCTTCCGAACAACACAGATATGTCGTGTACTCCCTTCCGTCTATTTCTATTACGGCATTTATCAGTTGGTAGTGAATATGATCAACTTTCAAGATATTTAATAATCTGTCAACAATTATTTCATTCACACATTCATGTCCCACTACGCCATTGATCTGATCAAAATTAGACAGTTTGTAATATTTCTTGATTCCATCAAGTGTGGATTCTGACTTTAAAAATGTTCCTGCAGTTCCACTGGAGTTTCTGATATGTGACCACTTAAGGTACGTCAAATCTTGTTCTTCCTGAATAATATCTGTAGTAAACAATAATAGTCCTCCTCTTGAAGCATTTGTCGAGCGTCAAATAATATAATCTATTGTAAACGATTATTTGTCGAGCGTCAAATGTTTTCTTTCTTCGCCGTATTCCAGTATAAATATTTGGGCTTCTCAAAAAAACAAGGTTTGATTATAATTATTTCGGGTACTTCGACAGGCGACGAAAGGAAGAATAACGAAAATGATACTTGTATACTATCTGATCATGATCAATGTGCTGGCTTTTTTGCTGTACGGCGCAGACAAGAAAAGAGCCGAGCGGGGAAAATGGAGGACTCCGGAGGCTGCACTTATATTTGTGGCGGTCATCGGTGGTTCCGTGGGCGCTTTTCTCGGCATGCATGTGTTTCATCACAAGACGAAAAAAAAGAAGTTCTATGTAACGATCCCGGTATTGATGGCGCTTCTTTTTTGTGCCGTTTGTTTTTGCTTATATCAGAATTATCACATCGTCGTGACCACATATGAGTACGAGGCGGATTTTGATATGAAGATCGTGCAGATCTCGGACCTGCATAATCAGATGTTTGGCTTCGGACAGAAGAAGCTGCTTGGAAAGATCGACGATATCGCGCCGGATATCATCGTTGTGACGGGGGACGTCCTGGATTCGAATCATACATCGTACAGGTTGGCGCTTGACTTCTTTGAGGGTGCGGTGAAGATCGCACCGGTTTACTATGTTACGGGAAATCACGAAATGTGGTTGAAGCGCGACCATCGGGAAAAATATGAGAGCTTTCTAGCTGAGGCGGAGAGAGTGGGCGTGGTGCTTCTCGATAAAAAAACGGTCTCACTTGAGCATGTGGTTTTGGCCGGGGCCGGAGATGACTCGCATACCGTTCCGTATGATTGGGAAGCATCAAAGCTTAAGATACTGCTTTCGCATGACCCGGCGCAGTACGAGGCTTACATAGAGAGCGGCGCGGATATTGTCTTTACCGGACATGTACACGGCGGACAGATCATCCTTCCCGGAAAGGGCGGAGTGTTTTCCCCGGATTTTACATTTTTTCCGGAAATATATGAGGGTGAACACCACTATGGCAGTATGGTGATGTATGTAAGCAGGGGACTCGGGAACAGCGTGCTGCCGATGAGGATCAACAATTACCCGGAGATTGTAGTGCTTTCAATCCATAAGTAGGATATGTGCCGGAAGGGAGTATATATTCTATAACCCAATCATGCAGAATGAAAAGCACTGTCAGGCGATAGCGCATTGTATCGGAGCAGGTGATAAAGCCATATTTGCACCTGTAGCAGTCTTCACTCGAAACTGCGTGTTAAATATAGTATCGGACACACCTGTTATATACAGCGATAATCTGATGGAGTACATACTGCAGTTTAGGGAAAAGGTGTTAACTCCAGAGGAGGTAGAACTGATAAAGGTTCGGCTTGTGAGTTATCATAACCCTTCGTATGAGGCGAGGCAGAGACATATCAGAAGGGCAAAGTATGTGAAGAAGAATGATTGGTGGTAAAAAGAGAGGGATATATGTTATTACGCACAACTGAGTATATGATAAAGATACAAAAGCCACAGGGATTTTGCCTCTATGTTGATATATTCGAGATCGGAACCGGAGGGGTGTACACAAAATGCTATACATTCTCGGAAAAAATCGCAATTCATTTTTTCGCTGTAAAACAGTTGAAGCTGTTGTGTGAAAAGAATATAATCTTACAGTATGTGACGTGGATACACGGTCGAAGATAACTCACAGACACTATGGAGTATAATACCTTGCTAAAGAATAAGAACGAAGATCCGTTAATTGAGGGGAGTATGCAGATGTACAAAAAAGGCTTATTATGTCTATTGGCGCTTATGATCATGATCACAGGTACCGCCTGCGCCGGCAAGAAGGAAGCACAGAAGAAGGCCTATAAGGAAATTATGGATTCCTTGCTGAAAGAAGGTGTTCTTGTAGTTGATGGTAAGGACTATACTAATGGGCAGTGGAAAAAGGTTTTAGTAGAGTATCCCGATCAAAACAGCTTTGCGATATATGACGTAGACGATGACGGTAGTGAGGAGCTGGTGGTGTCATTCAGCGGACTCTCGGCTGCGGAAAATAGAATGTATGTCTTTGATTACCGAAAGGATAGAGGAGCTTACTGCGAGGCGGAATTTTTCTACAGAGACACGAGGTTTTACCGTGGGTGTGCGAAGGTTAACTCAGCCAAGAATCAAGGGCCGACAGGGACTTTCTGGCCCTATGTTTTATACATGTATAATCCGGAAGATGACAGTTATGAAGAGTATGGCAGTATAAGTGCGGTGGATTCAAGCTATTTGGGTACCTTTTTGGGCTGGGATTTTCCTCAGGAGAAAGACTTGGATAAAGATGGCGTGGTTTTTAGACTGAAATTACCCGATAAAGACGATTATGATACGATTGATAATACAGAGTATGAGAAATGGCGTGACTCTATACTCAACGAGGAAACGAAGAAGGATATCGGTTTGGTTCCGATCACGGATGAGAATGTGAATGATGCTTTTAACCGGTAATCCCTGCGATCATTATGCTTTGTTTCGGAGGATGTTAACGGAGCGTGCATCACTTTATGTAGATTCACACATTCATATATCGCATCACTTGTATGACCAAGTGTTTCATTACTGGAAGATCATGGGATGGTAACAGATCTGTTAAATCGATTGAGGACGGTATAGGCATATGGAAATTAAAGATGATAGAATAGATTCCGGAAAAGCCTTTGACTGGGGAAAGACTTCGAGGGAATATGCAAAGTACAGAGATATCTA
>ONVB01000129.1 GCA_900321145.1 uncultured Eubacteriales bacterium
ACCGCCCTGGATGCCCGGGAATACAGCCTTGTTGAAGTTGTACTTCTCATTTACCTCGTTTGAGCACATGATCATACCGCCTCTCGGACCTCTCAGGGTCTTGTGAGTGGTTGTTGTTGTAACATGTGCATAAGGGATAGGACTCTCGTGACAGCCTGCAGCCACAAGACCTGCGATGTGTGCCATGTCTACCATGAGAACCGCACCGACCTCATCGGCTATCTCTCTGAAGCGCTTGAAGTCGATCGCTCTTGCATAAGCAGAAGCACCTGCAACGATGAGCTTGGGCTTGCACTCCTTGGCGATCGAGAGCACCTGATCGTAATCTATAAAACCGTCATCATTTACACCGTAAGGAACCACGTTGAAGTACTTGCCCGACATATTTACCGGTGAACCGTGTGTGAGGTGGCCGCCGTGAGCCAAGTTCATTCCCATAAATGTATCGCCCGGCTCCATGATAGCGAAGAACGCTGCCATATTTGCCTGAGCGCCCGAGTGAGGCTGAACATTTACATACTCACAGCCAAAGAGCTCCTTCGCACGGTCGCGTGCAAGATCCTCGACTACATCCACATACTGGCAGCCGCCATAGTAACGCTTGCCCGGGTAACCCTCTGCGTACTTGTTGGTAAGCGGGCTGCCCATAGCTGCCATAACAGCCTTGGATACGATGTTCTCGGAAGCGATAAGCTCAAGGTTCTCGTTCTGACGATTGATCTCGTCAGTCATGGCTGCTGCCACTTCCGGATCTACGGTTACAATTTCGTTGAAATCAAACATTTCATTTTCCTCCGAATTCTTTTCTTTTTGTATATTACGGCTCATATGTAAGCCTGTGAAGTTCTCCTTCAAGTTCCAATCCCTTAAACTCCTGCTGCCTTAAAGCCTCGTACAGCACAATGGCTACCGAGTTAGACAGGTTGAGCGATCTCTCGCCGGCCAGCATGGGTATGCGTATGCAGTGCGCCTTGTCCGCCGCGAGTATCTCCTCGGGGATGCCCGCGCTCTCCTTACCGAACATAATGTAACAGTCATCCGGATAGGACACATCCGCGTAGGTCTGCTTGCCCTTTGTGGTGGCCATATATATGACCGCGCCGGGATTTCTCTTAAGGAAGTCATTATAGTCTACATAGGTAGTCACGTCAAGTCTGCTCCAGTAGTCAAGCCCCGACCTTTTGAGCATCTTATCGTTGATGCGGAACCCCAGCGGTTCTATAAGGTGAAGTCTCGTCCCGGTCGCTACGCAGGTCCTTCCTATGTTGCCGGTATTCGCCGGCATCTCGGGTTCATGTAATACTATATTAAGCATGCTGCTCCCTCAGTCCGGTTATAAACTCTTCCAGTCTTCCCATAGCTTCCTTCAGCTGCTCGATAGAGTATGCGTAGGATATCCTCAGGAAGCCCTCGCCGCAGTCACCGAAGGCCGTACCGGGTACAACCGCCAGCTCCTTTTCCCTAAGCAGCCTGGTCGCGAACTCATCCGAGCTTATCCCAAACTCCTTTATGCACGGGAACATATAGAAGGCTCCTCTTGGCTCAAAGCAGGGCAGTCCCATCTCCGAAAATGCATTCATCAGATAATGTCTTCTCTGATCGTAGGACTCGCGCATAACCTCTATATCCTTGTCACCGTCCCTGACTGCCGCGATAGCCGCATACTGGCTTGTGGTCGGTGCGCACATGATTGCAAACTGATGTATCTTGGTCATCTGCTCGGCTATGATCTTCGGCGCCATAGCGTAGCCGAGTCTCCATCCGGTCATGGCATAGGCCTTCGAGAAACCGTTTATCACTATGGTCCTCTCCTTCATGCCCGGAAGCGATGCGATAGATGTATGTCCGTCCTCGGTGTAAGTAAGCTCGGAGTATATCTCGTCCGAGATCACAAATATATCCTTCTCCTGACATATCTTCGCGATAGGCTCAAGGTCCTTCTTTGTCATGATCGCTCCGGTAGGATTGCTCGGAAATGCGATTATAAGTATCTTCGTCTTGTCCGTGATTGCCTCAAGCAGTTCATCCGGTGTGAGGCGGAACTCATTTTCGTTCTTGAGTTCTATGGTAACAGGTACACCACCCGCAAGCTCGACGCAGGGAAGATATGACACATAGCAGGGCTGCGGGATGATCACCTCATCACCGGGATCGAGCATGGCGCGAAGTGCCACATCTATACCCTCGCTTCCGCCGACAGTCATAAGTATCTCTGTCTTGGCGTCATAATCCACATCATGCTTTCTCTTATACCACTTGCTTATCTCTTTTCTCAGCTCCATCAGACCGGAGTTCGAGGTGTAGAAAGTCTTGCCCTTCTCGAGCGAATAGATACCCTCCTCGCGGATATGCCACGGCGTATCGAAGTCGGGCTCGCCGACACCGAGGGATATGGCATGAGGCATCTCGCTTACTATGTCAAAAAACTTTCTTATGCCCGAGGGCTTTATATCTTTGATTACTTTTGATAACGGATCTCTCACGGTACTATCGCCAACCTTTCATCTTCACTCTTTGCTCTGTCAAATACGAGTCCGTGATCCTTATACTTTCTTAACACAAAATTCGTCTGTGTGCTGATCACCGTCTCCATGGTCGCAAGCTTGTCATATACGAAGCTCGAAACCTCCTTTAAGCTCTTGCCGTTGATAAATACCGCCAGGTCATAAGTTCCTGCCATAAGATATACTGAACTTACCTCATCAAAGTTGTATATCCTCTCGGCTATCTTGTCAAAGCCCTGACCTCTCTGGGGTGTAACCTTGACCTCAATAAGGGCTGTCACCTTCTCCTCGGACACCTTGTCCCAGTCGATCATGGTGTGGTAGCCGCATATTATCTTGCCGTCCTCCATAGCCTTGATATCCGCCGCAACCGCAGCCTCCTCCACGCCGAGCATGGCGGCTATGTCTTTTGTTGTAAGTCTGCTGTCGTTCTCGAGTAACGACAATATTTTTGTGCGCATTTTATGCTTCCTCCTTGTATTCATTTGTATGGATAATATTACTCGCTACGTTTATATAAACTATTATTCAGATAGCCGTATCGTGTTGCTAAACTTACTTCAGGAGAGCCAACCCCTTTTTCCTCCAAAAGCTTTTCATAGGCATCCCACTCACTGTCATCCGAAAGGAATATCTTTCTTTCTCCACCTGACTCTTCTTCCTCACTAATACCGATACGTATCAACTCCTGAAGACCTCTTAACCTGTCACACAGGAATTCCCTTTCCTTTTCGGAAATAAGGTCACATGTAAGAATGTCAATCTGTTCCGGTGTCATCATCAACAGATTTTCCGCAAAACCTCTGTCAATATGCGGAATTGCAACCACTTTTCTTTGAGTCTTGGGATCAACGCGTTCCACTTTTTTCATTTCACCGATTCTTTCATTGGCCTCATTGATTTTTGCATAGCTTATCAGTCCAAAAGCCAAATCATTATCTATACCAGTAATACCTGTCACTTCCAGTCTGCTGCCAACCTGCTCAATCTGTCCAAAATAATTACCGCTATGTCTGTCGATCTGTCCACATAATATGTCAAACATCTGAAGATTTGCAAGCTGCCTCAATGCTTTGCCCGTATATTTTACAGTCACAGCTCCACCATTTTTCTCGGCTTCGGCGACTACCTGATCAATATTCTTACCTTGAGCCTCCTCCATAGCTACGCCGGTCATTTTTTTCCCTTGAACTTCGACCGTTGCAAGCGTACTTTTCGCAATCAGATCTCCGATTCCCAGTGCCTCAGCCAATCTCGAGGAAACTACATTTCTTACTGAAAGTGTTTTCGACTGATCCTTTTGAGCTTGACGCGACGATTCCCGGGTAGGCCTTTCAATGCCTGCTTCTTTTACGGATTCTGAAAGAGTCATCATACGTGCCATATCAATCAAAACCTCAGAAATATCCAGAATTCTTCCGGGATTTCTGTTTATGAAAGCAGCTAAATTCGCATATCCTCCTAAAGTGTTTTGTAATTCTTTTTGGAGTGCATCTTTCGCGGTCTCAGCCTCATCTCCTCCGGCTTTTATTTTTGTGATAAGATCCGGGATGTCACTCATCAATAGACCTGAAACCTTTATAGTAATTCCTTCGTAATCCTCGGGAGATATACACTGCCAAATAGCAGTCAGATCTCCCATTCTCGTTGAGAATAAGCTATGCTCATCTGTATCCGCAGGATATTCATCTGATTTTTTCCTGTAGGACTCATTAAGCATACTCATAACCCCATCGAAGCCAGCCTCAGGTATCGGTTCACTTTCCTTAAAAAAGAGCTTCTTCTCTCCGCCCGAAAGAATATAGACAGTAGACATGGCGCCACCGCCCATCTTCACAGTAACACCATTCTTACCGTCCACATAGCTACGTGTTCTGGCGCTCGATACAACTGTCATCCATGTGATTCCGTCAGTCCTTAAGCTGTCCTTATAATACCCGGCAACATCTTCAAGCTTCTTTGATTCTTCTGTTACCAGTTCCTTTATTCTGTTTACATACTCAAGTCTGAGCTGTCCTTCCTTGGACTTTGGTGTATGCGTCGAGGTATAGGTTTCGCACGAGCTGATAATGTAGAGATATATCTCGGACATTTGCTTTAAATCTGCGTCAAATGATCCGGCATCTATTATATTTGCTGTAAATCTTTTATAATCGTCTATTGCATCAAGGATAGCCTTCATCTCCGAGGATGGATTGCGCTTCCACTTTACTATGCCCTTTTTCTCATAGGTACGCTCCCTCAGCTCAGCGTCAAGTGCAAGAAGAGTCTTTTGATCAATCGCCACACTGTCCGCATTCTTGCTTTCTTTTACCTCTACCAGATCAGCCGGTCCGCTCATCGACTTTACAGCCTTTCTCTGCGCAAAGGTCATTCCGTCATCCGCGGCTTCATGAATCAACCCATGTTCATCTTTCTTTTTTTCTTTTGATGCATAACCAAAGCTCATTTCATTGCCCTCCTTATACCTTCGTTAAGCTCTTTCGAGCACGTGCACTTAAAATGATACTTTTTTACCCACTCCACACTTCTTTAGTACTCATGTTTATATCCCGTCAGTCACGGTCATATGTTCATATATCATCTTCATAACAGGCGGTATGTCCGGTTCTTCGAACCTTATCCTCGCCTGATATATATCTCCTCTTTTTGCGTCGGGGAGCAGTCGTTCAATGATCTCTTTCACGCCCCTGCCGACTATCGGCACCAGGATCTTCTGACTATCCGGGTAGACACCTTCCGCTCTCTGCAGCACATTTACTATCATGCCTAAGAGTACCTTCGGGGACTTGCTGTAAGCAAGCTCCAAAACCAGGTAATCCTTCTCTTCGGTAAAAAGCATAAGCCCCTTGGGTGCACCGTCCTCCATGCAGACGACGCTTATATCCTGCAGATAGTCCTCCCACTCCGTCTCGTAGGGTTTGGGAATGGGGCGCTTATCTGTCTCCATCTCATCCTCGATAAGCGAAAGCACCTCATCGGATGCTTCTCCGACAGACAGGCACTCCGGCCCCGAGACTTCTCTTTGAAATGCACCGCAGGCCTTTGCATCACCGACCGTCAGCTCATATATGTTGTTCTTCTCTTCATTTACAGTCATACCTGCAAGAATAAGCACATCCCTTAAGGAATCCGTCTGCTCATCCTTGTGTATCTCCCAGAAAGCACCTATATACTTCCCGCTTCTTTGAGCTATCCCGATGCGGTGTCTCAAAAGATCGGCCTCATACGCTGCACGGCGATACTCCTCTGCCATAGAAACCCACACTATCTCGAGCCAGCCCATATGGTCCGCCGTGACCGTCACTCCAACGAGCTTCCCCGTCTCATCCTCACCCTCGTAAAAGGCATGAGCATGAAGCTCGCCCATCATAAGCTGATGATGATAGTTCACGGGGATATAGCTGTCAAAACTCCTTAACCGCCCTCCGCGTATTGTCTGAGCAAAGTACATCAGGCCACCTTCCTCTCAGTAACAACCATCCCCAGGCATTGTGAGCTGATTGCCCTCTGCTTAGAGAAACTTATATCGTGCACATCACGCGCAAAAGTCGGTAAAAGCGCTTTAATAGTTTTCGCCTCCGACTCCGATGCATATCCGATCACCATGTCCGCGACTCTGGCACACGCATCCGCATCTATCCATATGTAGTATAACGCCTCACGATCATCGAGGGGTATGTCAATGTCGACAACTCCCTTGGCAGCTGAAGCAACAAAGTCTCTCAGCGCCTTTGCTTTCTTCTGTATCACCGGAAGCTCTTCTATCCCAAAAAACAGTGACGAAAATGTCTGATCCTCGAACTGCTCCGGGTGCGATGTTCTGTACTCTTCCAGCTCCCTTGCTGCCGTTTTGATCTCTTCCACACTGCCGAAACGGTACTCGGTCTTGTCTTCCTCAAGAAGCCTGACCCTCACAAATCTGTCAAATGTAACAACCGGTTTATCCTGCGGAAGTGTATTTACATCCGTTCCCCACCGGCTCTTTATATAATTGGCAACAAGCGGATCGACCACCTCGTCCGTGAGCATGCACCTCACATAAGCAAGGCAGCACCTTCTTGCGTAAGCCAATGCCCTGAGTCTCTCGTCAAGATATCTGCCGTACTCCTCATAAGCCTCTGTCGGACTTATCCACGCCGGCGCAGTCATCTGCGATGTCTTCTCCTCGGCAGCTTCCTTTATGAGAGGAAGCATGCCTTTGAGCTCGGCCTCTTTTTTGAGGTAGGTACAGTATTCGTTGCGAACCTTCTCTATCTCAGCCCTGTTTTCCTCATAAGCACCGGGATTCAGGCTTATACATGCGTCAAATGCATCGTCTGTTTCAGGTACCGGATGATTGCCTGCCTTTCCGGTTTTTACTATCTCTTTGATCATGCCTTTGACTATCTCGTTAGACACATTTGTCCGAAAGTTTTTTACCTCCGAGTTGTATCTCCGGATTATCTCATCATGTTCGTCCCGGGCTTTTTCACGCTCCGCGGCGCTTATCTTCTCGCCCGTCACCTCATCTATTCCCGATGAATTATAATAGGACTTCAAAGCAGTCTTCATAACATCGATCAAAGAAGCAAGA
>ONVB01000170.1 GCA_900321145.1 uncultured Eubacteriales bacterium
ATTGTCCTGACGAAGCAGGAGTCTGTACTCGGCACGCGAGGTCATCATCCTGTACGGCTCGGCTGTCTCCTTGGTAACGAGGTCATCGATAAGGACCCCGATATAGGCCTGAGATCTGTCTAATACGATAGACGGTTTGCCTTTAAGCTTCATTGCAGCATTTATACCTGCCATGATTCCTTGCGCAGCTGCCTCCTCATAGCCCGAGCTTCCGTTTATCTGCCCTGCTGCGAACAGTCCGTCCACAGCTTTAAACTCTAAACTCGGCTTTAAGTCGGTCGCGCTTATGCAGTCATACTCGATAGCATAAGCATTTCTTATGATCCTTACATTCTCTAAACCCGGAACGGTATGTATCAGCGCATACTGCACATCCTCGGGAAGGGAAGAGGAGACACCGCCCATATACATCTCGTGAGTATTCTCACCCTCAGGCTCTATGAATATCTGATGCTTGTCCTTGTCAGGGAACTTCATCACCTTATCTTCTATGGAAGGACAGTAGCGCGGACCGGTTCCCTCGATAAAACCGGAGAAGAGTGGAGAGCGGTCTATATTGTCCCTGATGATCTTATGTGTCTCCTCATTGGTATAGGTAAGCCAGCAGAGTACCTGCTCCCTGGCTATATCATCCGGGGAGTTGGTGAAAGAGAAGGGGACTATCCTCTCATCGCCTCTTTGCTCCTCCATCTTTGAGTAATCTATGGTTGTTCCGTCAAGCCTGGCGGGCGTTCCGGTTTTAAACCTTCTGATGGAGATATTGTTGTTGACTAATGAGTTAGACAAATGTGTCGCCGCCATCAGTCCGTTCGGGCCGGTCTCCTGCACATACTCACCCGTTATACATCTTGCTTTAAGGTAGGTGCCGGTACAAAGCACAACAGCCCTTGCAAAATACTCCGCCCCGGTGCTCGTCCTTACTCCTCTTATGACAAGCTTACCTTCACCTGCTGAAGAATCTGCAGCCTCTGTTATAAGCTCGGCTACCTCAGCCTGCTTTAAGATAAGGTTCTCCTGCTCCTGAAGGGTAAGCCTCATCTGCTTCATATACTCAACCTTGTCCGCCTGAGCTCTTAAGGAATGTACCGCAGGTCCCTTGGAGGAGTTGAGCATCTTGGACTGTATATAGGTCTTGTCTATATTCCTGCCCATCTGCCCGCCTAAAGCATCGAGCTCGCGGACCAAGTGTCCCTTTGAGCTTCCGCCCACGTTAGGATTGCATGGCATCATGGCAACACTGTCCATGCTTATGGTAAAAAGAATGGTCGAAAGCCCAAGCCTTGCAGCCGCAAGCGCCGCTTCACAGCCGGCATGCCCCGCACCGACCACCGCTATGTCGTATGTTTCTTCTATATGATTCATCTTGATTTTCTTTCTCTCCGATCATTCGCTCATATTCAGTAGATCACGAAACGATTTACAGTATAAAGCTTTTCGCCGAATTCTTCAATTATTTTATACAGATTCTACAATAGAAAAACCCCCGGAAGCCTTATCTTACCTCCGGGGGTAGCTGGTCTTAAATTCTACTTAGGATTGGCTCCGTCCTTCGTCTTATCATAGAAGCACTTAGCCCTGTCGGATGTGATCTTGAAGCTCTCACCCTTTCTTACGAAGTTGACCTGGAATGCCTCAAGCTTTCTTGCATAACCTGCAGATCCGGCCTTCTCGCCGCTCTTTGCCCATCCGAGCCAGCCGAACTTCTCTGAGTATGCTCTGTAATACATATCGTAGAGGGTTGCTACCTGGCCCGATGCCTTAAGCTGGATCATCTCCACTCTTCTTGACATACCCTTTGTACCTGCATAGGTTTTGGTATCTGACGTGGTTGCCCACTGTGTCCAGCCCATCTTCTCAACATAGGCACGATACTCGATCTTACCGGATACTCCGGAAAGCTGCATCTGTATCGTCTCCATTCTGAGGTTATCGGTCGTCCCCGCCATATCCGACGCAGATGTACCGGATACCTTGGCTGTTGACCATGCCATCCAGTTCTTCTTCTGTACATATGCCCTGTACTTAAAGCTTACCTTTTTGATAGCGAAGGTCTTTGTCAGCGTTCCGCTATAGCTTCCCTTACCCGTGATAGTAACGGTTGCTGTTCCAACCTTGGTATTATTGCTGTATGCAACGGTATAATCCGTTCCCTTCTTAAGTACGGTTGCACCGTCCTTGACTGTTACAGCCGGAGTTATGGCCTTGCCGGTATATGCCTTTGCAGAGAGTCCCGACACCGTGCAGGAGCTTATACTCTTTGATGCACCGTCAGCCGTAAGCGAGAGAGTATAAGGGGTACCGTAGTAAAGCATATCCTGTAATGCTCCGTCGTTGATCTCAAGCTTAAGGAAGTAAGTCCCCGGCTCAAGCTCCGTAGTCAGACTGCTGCTGTTAGTCTTTCTTTCAATAAACTTTCCGTCTATCATCTTACCGACGTAAGTTACATCTGCTCCGTTTGATGCGACAGGAGATGCATAGTACGGAACTTTGCCTTCTTTATAGAAGAAAATGTATGTATATATGGCATCGGCATTCAAGCCCGAAAGTGCAGCCGTTATAGATGACTTCTTATCAAGAGTAAAACGGTATACCTCATCGAAAGAAATACTGCTTGAACCGTCTACTCCTCCGTAGGAGCATATCGGAACCACACCATTTACCGTATCTCCGACATTGATATCAACTGCGTTTCTAAAGAGCCTAGAGTTCCTTTTTCCCTTTGCGATATCGGGAACCTCGGTCAGCTTGATATCAAGCTTGTAATTATAAGACAGATAATTAGTGTCATTTCCGAAGTTATGATAGGTTACATTTCCTCCTTCATCGGTGCGAATCTCAGGTATATGTGTTTTTGCATCTATGATTATATAGTAAGTTCCCTCATTGAGGTAAAGCGATACAGGCTTGCCGTTAAACACGGTATCGGACGGCCAGGGGCGTATAGCTTTATCAAATGATATTCCCGATTCATGCTTTACAAAAAGCATACCGTCGATCAAACTACTTGCGCCCATCCAATAGTGTCCGCTGTCCCATTGTGTCGGAATATCCTTTATGGTTTCCACTTCATTTCCCACTCCCTCACCCGAGAGAGCAAGATCTATCTTCATGCTCTTTCCCACAGGAAGTGTAATTTTGTAGATATGCTTATCGTCATGACTCTTTAAGGTTCCCGAGACATTTGCGGAAAGACTGCTTATATCTATAGACTTCGCATCCTTGGGGTAAGTATCCACATAGTCGGTCCACTGTGCAACAAAGGTCATCTCATCTGAAGTAACAACCACTTCGTCATCATGCCGATAAAGCTTACCGCTTTCATCATCCTTAAGCTTCCAGCCGAGGAAATAATACCCTTCACGTGACGCATAGAATGCTCTTCCGGCTAAAGAAGGATCACTTCCGATATATATCTTATCTCCGACAGCGCTGACAAACTGATTCGGTACTTTGATAGAGTAAACAGAATCTTCTATACGGCTTGACTCAAGGTCTTCGTAATCATAGTACTCACCGTTACCACCGTTAAAGTCATAGTTTACGGTAAGCTGTATTTCCTTAACCTCTTCCCACTGTGCCGTGAACTTGACATCCGAATAATTGCCGTCCTTGTCTGTCGGGATAACAAAGCTGTCACCTGTCTTATAAAGCTTTCCTTCATCCTTGTCGCCTTCAAGCTTCCAGCCGGCGAATCTGTAACCTTCCCTGCCCTTAAGTTCAAACGGCTCGCTTATAAAGTAACCGTCAAAATTCGTATACCAGAGATCTTCATAGGATTCCGTATTATAACCTTCAAAGTATCCGACCTTCAGACCATTTTCGCTTCTCCTTGAGTAAAAAGCTCTGAAGGAATCGTCATCATCGGAGAGAAGCCTTCCGTCTATCTTATCTGTAAAGCTTCCGTCTCCCGCATCATATATAACAAGAGGTGCGTCGTTAAAGATCTTAGAAGCGCGGTCATCTCTTTTGTCCGAGCGCTCCCAATCCGCCCGGAGTATAAGTGATGAACTTATGGTGATAACATCTCCGGGCTTGTAGAATTCATTTGTATCCTTATCCACCCAGCCCTTAAAGCTGTATCCGGGCTTAACCGGAAGTCCGTCGTTATACTTTTCCGGATCAAATTCATATATCTTATGCTCCTCGCCGACAGCAACAGTTTCACTCAAAAAACCGGAGTCATAATAGCCGGGCTCATATATGATATCTCCTCCGTTCATATCATAATATACACCCTTTGTTTCTCCCCATACGGCAACAAATGTGACATCGCCGGTCACCTTATAGGTCTCGCCGTGCTTATATATCTTCCCGCTGTCGTCCCCCTCTATGCTCCATCCGACAGCAAAAGCTTCCATATTCTCGGAGTAGAGCATATCCTTGATAATGCCGATTTCTCCTACATTTATCTCTTTTGATATATACGCATCTGCTTCTATATCTTTGTCTTTTAAATAAACCCTGTTACCGAATACTCTTGAACCAAAAAATCTGTCCGTAACTCCATAGTAACCTCGTTCATCCTGATTGTAGAAGCCTATTCTACTAATAGATTCACTGCTGAACTCTTTATCTCCTGACTTATAGGTTACCGTAGCCGCCGGCATAAATACTTCCTCTAAAACCAGGTCCCTGTCTGTCGGGATTATATCGCCTTTTTTATATAAGGTACCTGTTTCCCTGTCTCTGTAACCTGTCCAGTAGTTTTTTTCATATGCTTCGGAATCATAGAGTGTCTCAACCGGATATCCGACGTAAATGTACATATTCTTAGAAAAGAATCTGGTTTGAGATTTATTATATTCCTCAAGATCATTGTAGAAGACTACCGTGCTTCCTTCCTCCCATATTGCAGACAATGTTACGTCCTGCGTCGGAATATAGTGCTCCATAGTTTTTTTGAGTTGTATCTCATCACTCTTTAATAAAGAAAGCTGATCATTGCTTAGCTCCTTGTACTTCTCATCAGGGATAACCTCGGGAATCGTACCGATTATCTCTCCGGCTGAGTTCTTTACAGTCCATCCGACGATAGCATATCCTTCCCTGTATGGGAAAAGAGAACCAAAGCTTCCCTCAACTGCGGAAGACTCAATGCACGACTCAAAGTATGAAGTCGGAAATGTAACGGTAATACTATCGTCGTAGCTATCTCCATAGCTGGTATATTCAAACTGTTCACCTTCATAAAAAAGACTGCTTTCACTTCCTGAAGCTACCTTTTCCGTGATCCTGTCACCGAAGGAATCACCTGACGGCGCTCTTGTAACCCCGTCCACATTGTAGAACTCACCTCCGTTTGCGTCGTAGGTCACGGTAACCGTGCCATCTGTCTCATCCGCCTTGGCTGCAGGCATACCTGCCGCGAACATCAGCATAAATACCGCCAGTCCAAGCAAAACCCTGTAGAACCTGTTTCTTCTCATAGCACTTTCTCCTCTCCGTTTATAATCCAAAGATTCTTCGTCTCCAAAGCGGCACATAAAGACAATGGTCATTTAAGACAAAGAAGCTTCTTTATAGATACCCTGTTACTTTATCATATTTTTACTTTTTTTTCATTAAAAAAGCAAAAAATACACGGAAAACTAATGTAAAATTCATAGTGTTGTTCATACAAACCAAACAAAAACCCCCGAAGCGATTCGGGGGTTTTTATCAATCGTCAATCTCTATCTCAAAGTCGTCCTGATAATCCTTATTATTCTTATTGTGGCGTTTTTCCTGCCTTTTGATCCTGAGCTCGTTCTGGCGTTGACGAGTCGCCTCGAGTCCTTTTTTATCGGTAGGTACAACTGTCTTTATGACAAATATCTTATCATCTCTGGTGGACTTGAACTTAAGCTTGCCGGTCATCAAACCATGGTGCCAGCACTTTCCTACGCAGAGGTAGGAGTGCGGGGTATTTGCGAACCATTTGATTTTCTTGGACGCCTTCCTTCCGCAACGGTAACAGTAGAGAGTTATAAGATCCTTGTCCGCAACCGCCTCCATGCGGTTTTCGTACTCCCTTGAGATATGCTCCATAAAGTTCTTATGGTAGGAAACGATCTCGTCCTCCTTCTCCTTGGGAGTATTGTAGGTATCATAGCTGTAGCGGTCCGACAGATCCTTAGGATTGAGCCGCGCAAGCACCAGCGCGGTATAATATGCATCATTCACAGCCGAGTGAAACGGCCTGTCCTTACCTATAAGAAGCTTATCCACTGCCTTCTCGAGCTTCACCGCACTCTGGCTTTTCTCCTCGATATCGGCATAGATCTGCTGCACATTGTAGAACATCAGAGGGGTGGCAAGCTTCTTCATATAGTAATAATCCATATTGTTCTGAAGGTAGCTTAAGTCCATGGATCCCCAGGTACAAAATGTATAATCGTCACCGCACCACTTTAAAAATTCCCTGCACACCACATCGAAGGGGCGCCCGTTCCTTAAGGTTTTTTCATCATAATTAAGTATAGCTTTAATATGCGGCTGAAGTCTTCTGTACAGCCTCGGCCTTACATAGCTTTCGTATCTGTCGATTATATTCAGTTTTTCATCAAGCTTGACTGCACCTATCTCTATGATCTCTGAGGGCATGCGCGGATTGACAAATTCCTGTCCTCCGTAACACTGGTTCCACTCCAGATCAAATACGATATAGTTCATAACCCTTTTGCTTCCGGACCTTCATAAAATGCTTACATAGCTTTAAGCTTGGTAAACTCATTGCCAAAATCCGGATCGTTCCTCTCCTCAAGTGCTTTACAGATATCGTTAAGTATCTCGATTGCCTCATTCTCGTGCTTGGCATTTGCCGCAGCCATCTCACCGATAAGCCTTGCGATCTCCTCGCTGCTTTTGACGATGCGATCGGCATTTCCGGTATCCGACTTTATGCCGTTGTCCACCTTGATACCGTGTTCTTCAAGCAGCCTGCTTTGAGATACAAGTTCTGTATAAAGCCTTGAATTCTCATCTTTCAATTCTACCATAAGGTCAAGCAGGGCAGTCATGCTCTGAGTACGCGCGTTCTCCTCGCGCTTAGCCACCGAGTAGATACCCTTCTCGACTTTAGTGAGTTCATTTGCCTTGTCAAGCTTGGCGCTCTCGACCTCGTCAACCTTGGCAAGTATGGCATCCACCATAAAATAAGTGTCGACGACAACAATCAGCGACACGATTATGATCACGGAAATGTATGACGGATAAGCCATTATCATGTAAAGGTCAACTAAAAAAGCAGCTATAAAACCCACTGCACTTATCGTCAACGCTGACGAAGATTTTCCTTTCATGAACATAGCCTCCCAAAATAATACAATCGAAATAATACAGCAGAAATCATACCACATTGCAGAAAAAAAAACAAGAAAAAACCCCGCATCCAGCAATACGGGGTTTTCTAATGAAACTATTACTGACAAACTTCTTCAGCTGAATTGATACTAACACACCCTGATTAAAAAATCAAGACTATATATCGACTCCAGAACATTTGTTCGTTATAATAAGAACATGCCACAACCCTTAGTTTATACAGAAAGGGGGAATATAATACTAATCTCTCATCACTATTTTCAGGTGAAAATAGCATCGAAATCCAACGTAATATGATATATGACAACTGGAAAGACTTTTCCGGACTTGAAGCAGAATTATACAGTCTTCAATAAATAGCGTAAACCCCACCGCTCAATCGATAATACCCATAAGCGGTGGGGTTTACTTTTAAGCAAAATCTGATAAATTTACTTTAAGCTCCGGGCAGATACCGCACGGAATGTCATCCGTAAAAGGATACTCTTCCGTAATCTCTGTCTCGAAGTTGTAGATTACCGTCTTTTTCTTAAGCGGATCGACTATCCAATACTCGCGGATACCGGATCTTGCGTATTTCATAAGCTTTTTCATATAATCCATCTGTATGCTGGACGGTGAGACAACCTCTATCACAAAATCAGGCGCACCTACCACTCCCTTGTCCGTTATCTTACTTTTGTCACACACGACCATCAAATCCGGCTCAAGATAGTTACGATTGTCGGAACTCAAATATAAACCAAACGGAGCAAGTATTACCTTGCATATTTTTTCATGTTCATCAATGCAATCTGCTATCTTTCTTCCAATACTAAAAATAATATCCTGATGAACAAATGACGGATG
>ONVB01000328.1 GCA_900321145.1 uncultured Eubacteriales bacterium
TGTTTTCTTTAAAAGGATAAAGGCATGAAGGTTATATTCATAAAATGGGGAAGTATATGTGAAACAGGAATAATGAATGCGTTTAATCGCATCGGGGTTGAGCTCGTGGTCATGGACAGGTTGTTCAAGAGTGTGGATTATGACCAGGGGTATCTGGAAGCACTTGCGAAACTGATAGAGGCTAACCCGGATGCAATCTGTGTGTTCAGCGTGAACTTCCAGCCCATAGTGGCGAGGTGCTGCAAGGTGTATAAGTTGCCGTACCTGTCGTGGACGGTGGACTGCCCGAGCTTTCAGCTTTACTCGGAGACGGTTAAGTATCCTACCAACAGGATATTTATGCTCGACCGCTTGCAGTGGGAGAAGTTCTCGGTGAAGAACCCGGAGTGCATGTTCCACCTGCCGATGGGGTGCGACCTGCCGACCTGGGACAGTGTACATGTGACGGCACGGGAAAGGGTAGAGTATAACTGCGATGTGTCCTTTGTGGGTTCGCTCTACTCGGAGAAATGCAGATATAATTCGATAGCTAAGGAGCTGCCGGGTGAGATGCGGGGATTTGTGGACGGTATAGTTGCCGCACAGATGAATGTATACGGCTATAACTTTATAGAGGACTGTCTGACGGATGAGTGGGCTTTTGAGTTTAAGAAATACGCAGACTGGGTGCCGCTTGCCGAGGACTATGAGGAGGATATAAAGGGCATAGTCGCCGACACATACATAGGCTATAAATGCACGGAGGAGGAAAGGATAAGAACCTTCAATGCTATAGCGGAGCATTTTGATTTTCACCTGTGGACGCTTTCGGATACGAAGAGGCTTCCGAAGGTGAAAAACCGCGGCGGAGCCGATTCAAACCGCATGATGCCGCAGATTATAAAGTGCAGCAAGATTAATATAAATATGACCAACCGGCCGATAAAGACCGGGCTGCCCTTAAGGATATTTGACCTTATGGGTGCGGGGGGCTTTGTGATATCGAATTATCAGGCAGAGATACCGGAACATTTCGTACCGGGTGAGGATATAGTACTTTTTGAAAGCATACCGGATCTCCTGGAGAAGATAGATTACTACTTAAAGCATGATGACGAGAGAAGACAGATAGCAAAAAGCGGTCACGACAAGGTAAGAGATTATCATACTTATGATATACGCATTGCGCAGATGTTTCAGGCGACGGGGCTGGTGTAGGAAAGGAAACGATATAGTATAAAGAAGAGTACAAGATAGCCTCTTTGTACTAAAGCCCTAAGAATGACACACCGATGTAACCTTGAGAAATGCGAGGGAGGAAGAACAGTGCTGAAAATAGTATTTGGTGATATAGAAAACTCGATATATCATCCGCCAACTTATTTTGATAATACATATAGAGATGAATGGATAACGGATCCTTTTACTGTAGAGATGATAAAGGATGTGGACAAATCGAATGTTATAAGTGCTCGGGCCATAGACAGTCCGGTGCTTGGATCTATATCAGTGAAAGAACTATCGGGAGGTGTTAAGACGCTGATATTGATGAGATTTGATGAGTCAGGGAAGATTTTTAATGCTTCGGCGTGTGGAGATAATTGCGCAAAATGGATAGCTAAAATTGGAGAACAAAGGGATCTGACGATCAACCTTCATCATATTATGGATTTTAGTGACTGTGACGAATTCGAAGCTGAGGTATTGAACACAGGAAGGGTAGTTAAAAGCAATTTGGAATTTTTTGATGAGGCATTTGCAATAGAGGAAAGATAATGAAGGGGAAGTATCATATCGTCGTTCAGAATTCAAGGGTAAAGTTTGAGTTCGATATAAAAAGAAATATAACGATCATTCGTGGGGACAGCGCTACCGGTAAAACTACGCTTTTTTCTATGATCGATCAGTATTCCAGATTGGGGGTGGATTCCGGGATAGAGATATCTTCAGAGAGAAGATGCATTACCGTAAATAATTCCAACTGGGATGCTGTAGTTGATCGGACACATGAGAGTATTGTGTTTATTGATGAGGAGAGTACGGTTATCAAGACAGAGGAGTTTGCGAGAAAGATTAAGGGAACGGATAACTACTACGTGCTTATTACAAGAGAAAATCTTCCAAATCTTCCTTACTCTGTAGAGGAAATATATGGAATCCACAACTCCGGGAAATATGGAGACTTAAGAAAAACATATAATTCGTTTTATCGCCTGTACAGTATAGATAATAACGAAATAAACGACGCAGAGGTGGTGGTTGTAGAAGATTCGAATTCCGGATATGAATTCTTTCGGGATGCTGTGGGCCGGGAGGTTTTGTGCGTTAGTGCCGGTGGGAAAGACAATGTAAAAAAGTCTGTGCAAGCCTATGCAGATAAAAGAACTCTTGTGATAGCTGATGGTGCTGCATTTGGTCCGGAAATGAATGAGTTGTACATGTGCATGAAGAACCACAAAGGCTTGAATCTGTATCTTCCCGAATCCTTTGAGTGGCTTGTGTTATCATCAGGTCTTATCGATGGTAACAGGGTTAAGGATATGGTGGAACATAGTGAGAATTATGTAGAGAGCTTAGAGTGCTTTAGTTGGGAAAGGTTCTTTACAAAACTGTTGGTTAAGGAAACTGAAGGAACTTATATGCAATATTCAAAATCCGGATTGAATCCGGTGTATTTAAATGATAAAGAGAAGAAGGCGATTGCTGATTGCATGGATAAAGTGAAAGGGATAATAAAAACAGAATGATATGAAGATATTATATGCAGATTACAAAATGTTCGGTAAGGCGGACATCATAGAGGCTTTTCGGAAGCTGGGGCATGATGTGGGAGAGACGGATATCCCTCTTAGGTATGAGGGGGATACGGCCCGGATTGAAGAAGAGATGGATAAGCTTCTTGCGGATGTGGATGTGGATATCGTGTTCTCATCGAACTTTCACCCGGAGCTCGTGAGAGTATGCGAGAAGAA
>ONVB01000008.1 GCA_900321145.1 uncultured Eubacteriales bacterium
GAAGGTCATATCGGTTCCCCAGATATCGTTGTCTATGGTCTTCGGAAGTCCGACCACGTTTAAGCCCTCTTCGGAAAGCCTGTTGGCAGTCTTCTGAGAACCGTTTCCGCCGAGTACCACAAGACAGTCAAGCTTAAGCTTCTTGTAGGTCTCCTTCATGGATTTGACCTTGTCGAGCCCGTCTGCCGTAGGTAGATCTATCTCCTTGAACGGAGTTCTCGAGCTGCCTAAAATAGTACCGCCTCTTGTGAGGATCCCTGAGAAATCCTCCTTGGTAAGCTTCTTATAGTTGCCGTAGATAAGCCCCTTGTAACCCTCTAAGAAGCCGTAAAACTCAATCTCCTTGTAAATGGTGGAGAGTCCCTTTACCACACCCCTCATGGTAGCGTTAAGCGCCTGACAGTCTCCTCCGCTCGTAAGCATTCCGATTCTCTTCATAGTATACCTCCTCTTTTATGTACATTTTAACTAAAGCTCTACTCTTCCCTCGAGTGCGCGAAGAAGTGTAAACTCATCCACGCATTCAAGATCTCCTCCCACCGGGACTCCGCTTGCTATCCTGGTGATCTTTATACCCGTAGGCTTGACCAGCTTGGAGATATATACGGCGGTTGCCTCCCCCTCCACCGAAAGGTTGGTGGCTATAATAAGCTCCTCCGTATCCTCCTGCTCAAGTCTTAAGATAAGCTCCCTTAACCTTATGTCGGACACGCCTATTCCGAGTGACGGGTTTATCACACCGTGAAGCACATGGTAGACACCGTTGTACTTTCCCGTCCTCTCATATGCTGCGTAGTCCTTCGGTGACTCCACCACCATGATGGTCTTGTGGTCACGGTTCGGGGATGCGCATACGGAGCATTCCTCTCCGTCCGTAAGTGTCCAGCACCTTTTGCAGTACTTTACACCCTTCCTTGCCGAGCTTATGGCATCGGCGAGAGAGAGAGCCTTCTCCTCGGGCATATTGATTATATGAAACGCAAGCCTTGTCGCACCCTTTACCCCTATACCGGGAAGTGACGACAACTCTCCTATAAGCTTTGTAACCTGTTCTCCGTATACATTCATGGTTTAGAACGGGAAGCCTCCTCCCAAGCCGCCTAAGCCGCCTGTGATCTTCCCCATCTGATCCCTCTCGTCCTCCGACTGAAGTCTTAAGGCTTCATTTACGGCAGCCATAACATTCTCCTCGATATCCTCAAAGAGATCCTCGTCCTCCCTGTCGAAAGCGTCCTTGTCTATGCTGACCTTAGTCACTTCTTTCTTTCCGTTGATGGTCACCTTGACCACACCGCCGCCTGCGGAAGCTTCATACTCCTTCTCCTCAAGCTCCTTTGTGGTCTCCTCCATCTGCTTCTGCATCTTCTGTGCCTGCTTCATGAGGTTGTTCATATTTCCGGGCATCATGCCTCCCTGAAAACCGCCTCTCTTTGCCATTTTATTTACCTCCTAATCTTCTACTCTCTTTATATTATCAAATTTGATCTTTGAAAGATCAAACTTTTCTGCTTTCTTTATCTCCCCGGTCTTCTCCCCGGTCACCCTGAGAAGCACCTTGACCTCCTTGCCTATGTGCTTTGAGATCACGGCAGCTATATCGTCAAGATGCGTCTTGTTGCCGTTGTCATCGGTCTTTGACAGCAGTTCTATCGTCAGCTTGTTTTCGCTGTTATTCTCTATGACGAGCACAAGCTCATCGGGGTTTTCTCCCGGGGTCGGAACAGTCTTTTTGACATGACCCTTAAGTATGGGCGAAAGCAGTGCCCTGACCTGACCGAAGCTGTCCCTGAGTCTGATTATATCCTCAACCTCTGCCGGAGAATACTTTTCTTTAAGATTCTCCATAACCTCTTCAGAGGTAACTTCGTCATCACTCTCCGCAGCGGCCGGCCCCGTATGCTCCGGTTCCTCCCTGTGTACCACCGCGCCCTCGGCAAGCTTCTTTTCAAGCAGCTCTATGCGCTCAAGCAGCGCCGTCTCGTCGGTTCTCATCTCCGGGGTACACATCTTGATAACCGCAACCTCGAAGATTATCTTCTTTTCCGTGACACCGCTCATCTTTGCGGAAGCGGTGCTCAGGATATTTATGAACGCAAGCAGTCTGTCCTCCGACAGGTCCTCGAATTCCTTCATTATCTGAGCCTGTAGCTCTCTTGGGAAATCGGTCTCCATACCCGGAGCAAGCTTGAGCATCAGCACATTTCTGATAAATGTGGTAAACTCCGACGCAAGCTGCGTCATCTCCCTTCCCTGCCAAATGCACTCCGACACCGTCTCTATCGCATCTCTTACCCTGTAGGATGCAACAGCTTTCAAAAGCCTTATATACAGGTCGCTTCCGACCGCGCCCACGGCCTCGAGTACATTTTCAAGTTCAAGCCGCGCACCAAGGTTATAGGATATGCAGCGGTCAAGTATGGAAAGCGCATCACGCATCGAACCGTCCGCAGCGCGCGCCACGTACGATACCGCATCCTTTGAGGCCTCCACTCCCTCGCGGGACAGAAGCTCGGTCAGCCTGTCGGTTATGGTTTCTAAGGCAATACGCCTGAAATCATATCGCTGGCAGCGTGAAGAGATCGTGACAGGTATCTTGTAGGATTCCGTCGTCGCAAGTATGAATATAACATATTGCGGAGGTTCCTCAAGAGTTTTTAAAAGCGCGTTGAACGCTCCCGACGTAAGCATATGAACCTCGTCTATGATGTAAACCAGGTACTTGCCCGTGGTCGGCATATAGGACACCGCGTTGTTGATCTGTCTTATATTATCCACGCCGTTGTTTGACGCGGCGTCTATCTCCACCACGTTCATCGAGTTTCCGGCAGCGATCGCCCTGCAGCTCTCACACTCTCCGCAGGGACTGCCGTCCTTTACATGCTCACAGTTTACGGCCTTTGCCATAAGCTTGGCAAGCGTGGTTTTTCCCGTTCCTCTGGTACCGCAGAAGAGATATGCATGTCCCACTCTCTCATGCTTTACCTGGTTTCTTAATGTCTGAACTATGGCCTCCTGACCTTTGACCTCCTCGAAGGAGTCGGGACGCCACTTTCTGTACAATGCTGTGTATGACATAACAAATTCCCGAATCTATATAAATAACTTATTTATCGCCGAATACAAATATCTGATCGAGCATACGCAGGGTCTTGAAATTTCCCTTTGCGGTTATCTCTCCCGACATAAAGCCCTTTTGGAAAGTCATCCTGCCCGCCTGTATCTCCGCAAGAAGCGGACTCGCGCACTTCATCTTCACATCGGCCTCGCGATCCTCTCCGTAGGCTACATTCAGCTCGCTTCCGACAGTTATGATAAGATTTTTCTTCTTGTCGGGGATGACTATGATGTATGAGGCCTTGAAGTCCTTTTGCGCTTTATAGTGAGTGAAGAAGCCCTCCACTATGTCGTCCTCATATACCTTCTCGGGTTCCTTTTCATCGGTGCCGAGCATCTGCTTAAAGAGCTTGGAAAGCTCCTCTATATCTTCCTTTTGCTTCTTGACATAACCGTCGTCGGCCACGAACTTCGAGAGCTGCTCACTCTCCTGAGGAGTGAGATCGATACCCTCCCCCCGGCCTAAAGTCACGGCAACAGCTCTGTTGCTCGTGGGAAGCTTCTTTGATTTCTTGTTTATGCTCCTGTATAGATCCTCGGCGCACTTCTCCACCAGCTCAAGGTAATCCTTGTTGTTCTCTATCATATCGACGGATTCGACATAGGTTGCTATACCGTTTAGCGAGGTGCCGCCCAGTACCTCCCACGCCCGTCTTAATTCAAGCTCAGCCTCCTGCTCGCCGAAAGCCGTTGCGCACACCACCGGGAGCATATAGAGCTCCGACAGCTTTTCTTTGTCGGCATAGAGCCAGCACATATCAAGAAAGGATGAGAGATTTCCTCCTATTCCGTGCCACTCGAGACTCGCCGCAAGTATCACTCCGTCGCACTCCTTCAAAGTCGCCGGCAGTGTCGATATGGCTGACTTATCCTCGTACATATTGTACCGGCAGACCTCCACCCTGAGCTCCTCAAGAACCTTGGTTATCCTGTCAAGCACGACTAAAGTCGGATCCTCTATCAGGCCTCTTCCGCCGTAATAAATATTAATTCTCATGGATACTTCCTCGTATTATATGTAATGGCATGATCACTCCGTGATTTTATGTCGCTTCGCAACCGCTCTCTATAATACCAAAAATCGCCTTCAAAATCAATTCTTTCGATTGACTTATAATAATAATGTTGATATATTTAGATAAGATTTTTCTTATTCTTTACTATATAATGTACAGGCGAGGTATACGATATGAAGAACAAACCCTATCCGCTTTATAACACACTCCCGCAGATTACCGATTTAAAAGAAATGGTCAAGAGCCGTGCCGGCGACACGCCCGGTGACGTCTGCTTTTCTTATACCGACGACAGCGGAAAGCTTGTGGAGAAAACCTGCTATGATTTCGACAGGGAGATCGATGCTTTGGGAACCTACATCTACAGTGAGGGCTTCCACGACAAGAACATCGCCATTATAGGCGAGAATTCCTACGAATGGCTCGTATGCTTCTTTGCCATAACCAACGGCGGAAATGTTGCGGTTCCCATCGACAAGGATCAGCCCGAAGACATGGCTCTTACACTGATGAAGCAAAGCGACTGTGACGCAGTGATAATTGCCGGCAATTATACCAAGCTCAAAAATCTCCCCGGTGATATAAAGCTCTACAACATGTCCGAGCTTCCCGGCTATATATCAAAGGGAACCCACCTTATCAGCTCCGGTGATACGTCTTTTATCGACTACAAGATAGATCCCGAAAGACTCTCTGCTATATTCTTCACCTCGGGAACAACCGGAATATCCAAGGGTGTCATGCTCTCACAGAAGAACATGGCA
>ONVB01000132.1 GCA_900321145.1 uncultured Eubacteriales bacterium
GAGAGCGCTGACTATATGGATACAAATGCCATGACGGACGATCAGATAAAGGCTGCAGCCGTAACTCTGTCGCTTATCGAGGAGGCGATAGAGGATAAGGGTGGACATTTCCTCTTTGTACCCATGCCGAACAAAGCGAGCGTATACGGCGAGTATATGCCTTCCTGCTATAAGCAGGCAGCGGAGAATAACCTTTCAAGGCTGACCGAGGCGCTTAAAGCGTATCATGTTAGCTTTGCGGATATGAAGGAGCTTCTTACAAAGTATAAGGATGAAGGTCTTTATCACAGAAGGGACTCACACTGGAATTATAAGGGCGCATTGCTCGGGTATTATACCATAGTAAATATGCTCAAGGGCGAGTATAAGGATTACTCCTCCGCGAGTGTAACCGAGGCAAAGGACTGGCGTGCTGATCTCGATAAGCTTCTTTATCCGGCAGGCGGATATATGGATTATCAATATTACTATGATATAGATTACGATAAGTTCATGTTCGTGTCACCGGCAGGTGTAAGAGATACAGATGAACAGCTTTTAAACTTTATGAGTGATAAGGAACAGGGGGACGACTTCTTCAGGACGAAGAACAGGGAGATAAAGGACGGAAGCTCGCTTTATATGGTCAGAGATTCCTTCGGAAGAGCGCTCCTGCCTTTCATGATCGACAACTATGAGGATGCGGCCTTTAAGCGTACCGACTGTCCTGATGTGAACTCCATAGCGGAAGGGACAGACCTTTGCTATGAGATAGTCGAGAGGAATCTCGCGAGGATAATCTCCACAGCGCCCTTTATGTATGCGCCCGAGAGGGCTGAGGCGCCCGCAGGTTCAGACGCATCGAGCGGTTCATGTACCGCGGTATGCACAAAGGAAGGGTATGGAGTAAGGATATACGGGGCATTTGATGATAATACCGATATGGGGGATGCAAGAGTTTATCTTGAGCTCGAGAATTCTGTGGGAACTCTTACTTACGAGGCTTTCCCCATATTTGAGTCAAAGCTTATGAGAGAAAAATTCGGCGATTCATCGGCCGAGTGGGATGACGACTCGCGGAAGAAGGGCTTCTCAGCGATCATATCCAATGAAGAAGGGCTTTCCGGGGAATACACGCTCCGCGTGATAGTCGGCGGAAGAGTGTACGACGGCGGAAAGATCAGTGTTAATTAAAAAAAGGGAGGAAAAGATGAAATTAAAGAAGCATGTATTAAAGGCATTTGCCGGAGCAATCCTTTTGGGAAGTCTGTTTACGGGCGGTGTGAATGCGTATGCCTCGGAACCGCCGAAGCAGACTGCCGAAGAGGATGATGAGGTCAAGGTGGTCAACTTTGGTCTTGGTTACTGTGGCGTCACATTTACCATACCGGGGACTGAAAAGGAGTGCTTTATCACCGGCCTGAAGCCCGAGGCGGTTGACGATATCCGCGAGAGGGTTATCGAGTCTTATGTGGACGGACAGGATTTTGACATAGACCAGATAGACATAATCGACTGCGAGAAGGACATGGGTACCACAGGCAACGATAGTATGCTCTGCTGGGCAGGTGCAGCGTCGAATCTGCTTCACTATACAGGCTGGGGAAGGGTTGCGGGCTTTAAGAATGAGGATGAGATCTTCAGGGAATTTGCGAAACACTTTCCCGATGAAGGCTCACATACTTATAATGGATATGAGTGGTTTTTCAAAGGCGGAGCAAAGGACAGAAATGATGTCTCCGGCGGTTACCTGAGGGAATATGACTACAGGGATCTGTGCAGCAGTAAATATGTGCCGAATATGTGGGAAGACAGCTTGAAGGAAATCGTGTCCGGACTAAAATCGGGATATGGCGTGAATATAGATGTGGACTGGCTTTCAAACGGCACGGTCGAGGAGGCTCACGCGGTCACTCTGTGGGGAGTGATAGTCGACAATTCCTACGGTGACAGCGAAAAGGAGCATTATGACAGCTTTATCATATCCAACTCCGACAACAACAGGCCATATATCGAGTCGGCCGACAAGACTGCCCTGCTGAACACGCTTGACGTGCGCAGGCTTGAGCCCTTCTATCAGCAGATTGACTATACCCTCTATGACACCTTTATGCTTATGAATAACGGGTTATTTAAATCATATTCACTGATCAAGCCTTATTCGGAGGATGTGGAAAAGGAGACTGACGAAAGAGCCACATTAAATCCTCTGGAAACGGCGGACTTTATTATAAACCGTATCGGAGTGGCTAACACCGATGAGTTTAACGGTGAAGTAAGCAGGGTTTTTGCCGGTGATGTATATATCATTCCTGAGATAGAGAATATAGGAGATGTGGACTTCGCGGGCAGGACAAGGGTTGATATCAGTCTTTCGGACAGCAAGGGTCAGGTGATCAAAGAGTGGAGCGAAAACTGGGATTATGATATCGAAGCAAGGCTCCTGAATAATAAAAACGGTGTCGGGATAAGTGACCTTGCCGCAGGCGACTATTCCGTATCCGTGACGATCAATCCCGATAAGGCTGTAACAGAGGCTATGTTTATCAACAACAGCAGAGAGATAAGCTTTACAGTTGTTGAAAATGATGAAAAGATATCCGGGATGAAAATGACTGCCGAGCTTTCTTCAGAGAGCAGGGATCTGGAAATCAGGGTTAAACCTTTTTACGAGGGCCTGGAAGGGTCGAAGCTTGTCACCGGCTGCGAAAGCATCAAGCTTGAGGTTCTGGACGCTTCGTATGAGGGAGTATTCGGTATTTATGACCAAAGCTACTACACCTTCGATGAGGGCTATGATCCTCTGGTAGATATACACAGCCTTCCGGGAAGCTTTACGCTCAGAGGAGGCATGGATAAGGTGGTTTTCAGGCTTGTTATCAAAAAGGATGATATAATCGTATACATCAAATCGCCTGTATATGTGGTCGATAAGGCCAGGGTGGATGTAAGTCAGACCGAGAACAATTCCGAGGTTATAACCGAGATAGCACCCGATGCCGGGAAGCTGAATCCCGGAGAGCAGTTTGCCTTCAGGATAAAAAATGAGAATACAGGTGAGAGTGATAAGATCACCGGAACCTACAGGATATGCACTGTTCAGAGCCTTAATCCCGATGTGGAGTATGAGCTTCTTTCACCGGTTGCTTTTGAACTCGAACCGGGTGCATCGACAGATGAGATAATATTTGATTCATGGGAGCCTGACATAGTATTTTCCGAATCCTGCACGGTAGCGGCAGAGGTAAAGTACATCTTCCGTGGTGAGGAGTACAGTACATCGACCGTGCTTGGAACCTTACCTATAAGAGAACAGGGTTCGGCGGTTGTGACAGGCTTCTTCGACAGGGTAAATGCCTATGACGGCTGGACGAGCTTTAGAGAGGCTGTTGCCTATGCGAGCGAGCATCCGGGCGAGACTGTTACCGTAAAGCAGGACTTCGGCGAGCTCTTTATAGACAAACCGATCCATATATCGGGAAAGGTGAAGATATCCGGACTTTCTAAAAACCTTGACGGAGATCCCTGTCCGCTTCGGATAAGGGGAAATGAGAATAATCAGCTCTTTATAATCGACAAGGGCGCCGAGCTTGACATAGACCATGTCTATATGTCGGCTTTCGGTTCCGATACCTATGGCGGCGCCATAAGAAATGACGGCGGAAGGCTTGTAATGACCGACTGTTCATTTTCGGGATGTAAATCCATATCAAGGGGCGGTTCGGTATATATCTCTGACGGAAGCGCCGTGATAAAGAACACTTCGTTCATAACCGGAAGTTCGGGCTTCGGCGGTGCGGTATGTGCCCGCGGCAATTCCGATGTCGAGATCCTAAACAGCGGTTTTTATTATGTAAAGTATGGCGACGGCGTTATATACAATGATGTCGGAAGGATGAATATAATCAACTCGGATGTTGCATTTTGCAGCCATGATGATACAACCATAATCTCGGGTGCGATATACGGCGGATCCAAAACAAATGTTATAAACTCTATTGTGATCAATAAGATCGGGACGGATGTCACTCCGAGGGTAAATGTATATGCGAGTGCCATCGGCAATCCGATGCACGGTGCGAAGCTTGACAGTCTGACCGTGAGCGACCTTCGTATCGAGGATGTCTTCTCCACAGATATGGGAGGCTTGGAGCTTGAGATCGGAATGGACGGAAGACCGCAGTCCTACGCGCTGACTAGAGATAAGGCTTCGGAGGGGTACTTAACATCCGTTTCCGGAGGAGTTATCTATGTATCAAAGGACGGCAAGACCAAGACTTCAACAGGAGTAAGGACATCCTTTACGAACGAGGAGCTTGCAGCAGACATCACGGGAGCCGTAAGACCGCCATTCTTCGGATGCTATGTAGGCTCCAAGAAGAATGTGGAAGACCTTAAGATGGAACCCATACCTGCTCAGCTTTACACAGGAGAGGAGATATGGCC
>ONVB01000133.1 GCA_900321145.1 uncultured Eubacteriales bacterium
GCTCCGATGGACATAACGGCGTAGCTAAGCCTTGCATCGAGCTTATCGAAAACCGGATCTCCTATACCTGTCGGAAGACCGCTTACCATACACTCTACAGATGAGCCTACGGAATCATACTCGGACATTATGTGAGCCAGATAGTCCGAAGCAGCCCTGGCGCAATCGGCGTCGGGCATATAGTGAGGGTTTCTCATGATCTCGGCGCTGTCGAACTTTTCGTAATCTATGGTGAGCTCACCTATGGAGCGGGTGTAGGAGAGAAAGCTTATGCCAAACTCGGCAAGAACCTTCTCGGCTATGGCTCCGGCGGCAACCCTTCCTATAGTCTCTCTTCCGGATGAACGACCGCCGCCTCTGTAATCCCTGAAACCGTACTTTTCGTCAAATGTATAGTCTGCGTGGCCGGGGCGGTAGGTATAGGCTATCTCGCCGTAATCACCGGAGTGCTGGTCAGTGTTTTGGACCATGATAGATATGGGAGTACCCGTTGTCTTTCCCTCAAATACTCCGGAGAGTATGACAGCGGTATCGGATTCCTTTCTCTGGGTTGAGAAGCTGCTCTGCCCGGGCTTTCTCCTGTCAAGAAGCTTTTGGATGTCCTCCTCACACAGGGGGACACCGGCGGGGCACCCGTCTATCACGGCACCTAAGGCTTTGCCGTGGGATTCTCCCCAGGTTGTAACGGTAAATATTTTTCCGAAGCTTGATCCGGCCATGGTATATGATTCCTTTCGTTAGTGATTTGCTTTTTTCTTTTGATTTATGAAACATTCTCCTATTATACTTATCAGTTTAAAAAAAATCAAACAATAACTTTTACCCTGACATCGTTTGGTTAGAATTCGTTATAATTCAGCAACTGACCGGTGCAAGAATCCGCTGCGTTTATTCTTCCGCAAGTCCCATGAAATAAGCACAGACCGCGATGCCTTCTTGTTTCTTTCTTTTCGTTCCTACGGGTGCAATCCCGGTATTCGCTCATCCACCCGTAACTCGTTCTGATTCCCTACGGGTGATTTGCTGATACTCTTTGTTTTGATGTCATCAAGGGTGTAACAGGAATAAGTCCGGGATGACAGTCGCTGAATTGTAAAAATCGGTAACATTATTTGATGAAAAAAGTATGAAAATAGTTGACAATAGTTTACATAAGTGATATTGTTACGAAAGTGTTACGGGGGATGTTACGGAAATTAATAGTTTTCGGATATTTTACAAAGATTATTTCATACAGGAGATAAATGATGAAGGTTAAAAGATTTATAGCAAGATTACTTGTGTTGGGTATGATCCTGAGTGCATTTTCGGTGATCACACCCGAGCTTGATTCTAAGGCGGCAACGGTTGTTCCGGCAACGGTCAACTATAAGGTACATCAGCAGGGATATGGATGGCTTCCCTTTGTAGCCAACGGAAAGAGCAGCGGTAATATAGGCGTCGGTAAGAGGCTTGAGGCTATAAAGATATCATTTACATCAAAGCTTACAGGCAATATAAAATACAGGGCTTACGTACAGAAGAAGGGCTGGACCGCATGGGCACAAAACGGTGCATTGGCAGGGACCACGGGAGAAAAGCTCAGAATAGAGGCAATTCAGATCAAGGTGACAGGTCAGCTGGCTGCCACTTATGATGTGTATTACAGAGTATATGTTGATGGTGCCGGCTGGCTCGGATGGGCCAAGAACGGTGAGAAGGCCGGCTCGGGCGGAGCATCAAAGAGAATGGAATGTATGCAGGTTAAGCTTGTCAGAAAGGACGGCGGTGGAAAGATACCTGTAAACGGTGCTATAAAAGAGGCTTATGTAGATAAGAATTTCTTCAGCAATGAAATAAACATAGAGGAAGCACTTAATGCATATCCTCTTAATCCGATGATAACCCATGATGAGGTTCTTGATGCAAGAGTCAAGGAGATTCTCAATGAGGTTACCACCGACAAGATGACTACTTATGAGAAGCTCTTTGCGGCTTACAGCTGGATCATAGACAATTCGGAGTACGGAGAGGGCACTCAGTATTCATCATACAGTTGGAATAATTCCAAGATGAATTATTTTACCAATTACGACGCGATGGTCGTAAACGCAAGCTATTCCATACTTTTTGAAGGCAAGGGCAGCTGTCATAATTACGCAGCGGCATTTGTGATACTTGCGAGAGCCATAGGAGTGGATGCTTACTGGATAGACGGAAGCGTAACCTATAACGAGCACAAATGGGTATATGTAATGCTTAACGGAAAGCCATACTTTACCGATCCTCAGATAGGAGACAGCTGTGAGAGATACCCCGTTATGGACAGAAAGTACTTCTTCTTCAAGAGTAAGGAAAAACTCGGCAACGAAGGAATCGAAGGATACGAGAGCTACTACTATGACGAGTCCAAGATCGATGAGTATATAGGAAAGTTCGGTAGTTTTGCCGCATGGCAGGTTCTGTAATAAATGTAAAAAAGAGGAGTTCCCTTTAGTTATGGGAGCTCCTCTTTTTTGATGCGTTATGCGCACACCCGAGTAATGAATGTAACTTGTCACCGAGTGACACGCTTTTTGATGCGTTATGCACAAGCCTGCATAATGTAATTTGTAGCTGAGTAACACGCAGGCGGCTCGGCAAGCGGGTGCTCGGCAAGCGGGTGGCGACATCATCTCCACGACTCGGTTGATTACTTTACCTGAAGGTTCTGAATAATCCGATTACCTTTCCGGCAATATTTACCTTGTCCACGATAA
>ONVB01000103.1 GCA_900321145.1 uncultured Eubacteriales bacterium
GAAGGCTTGGACGATAACGGAGACGAGGATCAGTAATGGGTAAGGAGACACCGGTACGTACCTGCGTGGTATGCAGACAGGGGAAAAGTAAAGAAGAACTCCTGAGGGTGATAAAAACCCCCGAAGGCGAGATAAAGCTCGACATAAGAGGAAAGTCGAACGGAAGGGGCGCTTACATCTGCCGGGATGCGGCGTGCATAAGCGCGGCAAGGAAGAAGAGAGGACTCGAAAAGAGCCTTAAGACTGCCATACCGGAGTCTTTGTATGAAGAACTTGAAAAGGTAATAAAAGATGAGTGACATGAATAAAAAGGTATCGGGACTGCTTTCCATGGCTGCCAAAGCCGGCAAGGTCGCAAGCGGAGGATTTATGACCGAGAAAGCACTCCAGACCGGGCAGGCATGTCTGGTGATCATAGCCGAAGATGCATCTGCCAACACTCGTGAAAAATACACGAATAAAAGCCATTACTATGACGTTCCTGTTACGGTCTGCGGAGACGGAGAAGAACTCGGGAGACTGATAGGCAAGGAAAGCCGTATGACACTGGCGATACTTGATAAAGGATTTGCTGACGGAATACTTAAAGGATTGAACCCTTAAGATTCCTCAATAGGAGGTACAGTGAATGAGAGTTAGAGAACTTGCAAAGGAATTATCGAATGACCTCGGAAGGACTATAGCAAGCAGTGAGCTTTTGAAGCTCTTAAATAAAAAGAATGATACTCTCGTTGCGGCCAGCAACGTGAGTGAGGATCTGATAAAGTATATCAGAGATATATATTACAAGACTTCGGACAAGTCTCAGATAGAGGCAAAGAATACAGACAAGAAGGCGGCAGAAAAAAAGCCTGCGGAGAAGAAGCCTGTCGAAGCCAAGCAGGCAGATAAAAAACCTGTCGAGAAGAAAGCTCCGGAGACCAAGCCCGCAGAGAGCAAGCCTACGGAAGCAAAGGCACCGGAGTCCAGGCCCGCCGAGAAGAAAGCTTCGGAGACTAAGCCGGCCGACAAGGCACCCGAGAAGAAGAATGTGGAGATCCGCCGTTTTGACGACAGAAGACCTCAGGGCGACAGACGCGACGGGGACAGAAGACCTCAGGGCGACAGACGTGACGGGGACAGAAGACCTCAGGGCGACAGACGCGATGGGGACAGAAGACCTCAGGGCGACAGACGCGACGGGGACAGAAGACCTCAGGGCGACAGGCCTCAGGGAGACAGAAGACCGCAGGGAGACAGGAGACCTCAGGGCGACAGACCGCAGGGAGACAGAAGACCCCAGGGTGACAGACCTCAGGGAGACAGAAGGCCTCAGGGCGACAGATTCACTGCCGACGGCAGAAGAGACGGAAAGCCGGGCTTTGACAAGGACCGCCGCTTTGCAGATAAGGACAAGGATAGCCGCGATGGGGACAGAAGACCTCAGGGCGACAGAAGACCCCGCGTTGAGAAGCCTGTTGCAAATGTTGATGCAGGCGACAGAAGAGCGGAGGACAAGCGCGCAAGAGACAAGAAGCTTCAGAAGAAGGACGAGAAGAAGAACAGAGTATCCGTATTTGACGGCAGAAACAACCGTAAGGATTTAAAGAACAACCGCAAGAGAGAAGAGACTACGGCCAAGAAGCCCGAGGTCAAGAAGCCTGAGAACAAGCCTGTTGAGCCGGTTATCAAGACTGTTACGCTTCCTGAGGTGCTTTCACTCTCGGAGCTTGCGGCGAAGATCAAGGTTCCTGTATCACAGCTTATCAAGAAGCTTTTCATGGCCGGAAAGGTATATAATGTCAATTCCGATTTAAGCTTTGAAGAGGCAGCAGAGATAGCGCTTGAGTACAACTACATCTCCGAGGAAGAGGAGAAGGTGGATGTTATAGAGGAACTCTTAAAGGAGGAGGAAGAGGATGAGTCAACCATGACTCCGAGACCTCCGGTAGTCTGCGTAATGGGACATGTAGACCATGGTAAGACTTCACTCCTTGACGCCATCAGAAACTCATCGGTTACTGAGGGCGAGGCCGGCGGAATCACACAGCATATCGGTGCATCCGTAGTCAAGATCAACGGACAGAAGATCACCTTCCTCGATACACCGGGCCACGAAGCATTTACGGCTATGCGTATGCGCGGTGCCCAGAGTACGGATATCGCTATCCTTGTGGTAGCGGCAGATGACGGCGTCATGCCTCAGACGGTAGAGGCGATCAACCATGCGAGAGCAGCCGGAATAGAGATAATAGTAGCTATAAACAAGATAGATAAGGAAAGTGCCAATATCGAGCGTGTAAAGCAGGAGCTTATGGAGTATGAGCTCATATCCGAGGACTGGGGCGGATCTACCATATTCTGTCCGGTATCCGCACATACCAAGGAAGGTATCGACAACCTTCTCGAGATGATCATCCTTACCGCCGAGATACTTGAGCTTAAGGCCAACAAGAAGCGTAAGGCAAGAGGTATTGTCATAGAGGCACAGCTTGACAAGGGCCGCGGTTCGGTGGCTACCATCCTTGTTCAGAAGGGTACACTCCATGTAGGCGACTATGTGGCAATTGGTGATGTTCACGGTAAGATAAGAGCCATGTTCGATGACAAGCAGCGCCGTGTGAAGGAGGCAGGTCCTTCCATGCCGGTTGAGATACTCGGCTTAAACGGCGTTCCTCAGTCGGGTGAGATATGCATGGCTGTCGATAACGAGAAGGAAGCAAGGACTATAAGCGATGCATTTATCGCAAGAGGCAAGGAGAAGCTCATCGCCGATACCAAGTCCCATATGTCTTTGGATGATCTCTACAACAAGATTCAGGAGGGCAATGTCAAGGAGCTCAACCTCATCATCAAGGCTGATGTTCAGGGCTCTGTCGAGGCGCTTAAGACAAGCCTCTTAAAGCTCTCGAACGAAGAGGTATCCGTAAAGTGCATCCACTCTGGCGTCGGTGCCATAAACGAAAGCGATGTTATCCTTGCATCTGCATCAAATGCGATAATCATCGGCTTCAACATCAGACCTGATAATCAGGCAAAGGATGTGGCTGAGCGTGAGAAGGTGGATATCAGACTTTACAGAGTCATCTACAATGCTATAGAGGATATCGAGGCAGCCATGAAGGGTATGCTCGATCCTATCTTCGAGGAGAAGGTTATAGGTCACGCAGAGGTAAGACAGGTATTCAAGGCTTCGGGCATAGGTACCATCGCAGGTTCCTATGTGCTTGACGGTACTATCCAGCGCGGATGTAAGGTTCGTATCACCAGAGAGGGTGAGCAGATATTCGAGGGACCGCTTGCTTCTCTCAAGAGATTCAAGGATGATGTCAAGGAGGTTAAGACAGGCTTCGAGTGCGGACTTGTCATGGAGGACTTCAACGATATCAAGGAGGAAGACCAGATCGAGGCTTATATCATGGAGGAGGTTCCGAGATAGATGAGAAAATCCGGACACAAGAATGAAAGAATCAATTCCGAGGTAAGGCGTGAGCTTTCACGCATTATCTCGGGAGACATAAAGGATCCGCGCATCAGTCCCATGACTACGGTGACCGATGTGGAGGTGACACAGGACTTGAAGTTCTGTAAGGCATATATAAGTGTTCTCGGAAATGAGGAAGCCGGCGAGGAAACCTTAGCCGGATTAAAGTCCGCAAGCGGGTTCATCAGGCGTGAGCTTGCCGCTTCGGTAAACTTAAGAAATACTCCGGAGATCACATTTGTGCTTGACAATTCCATCAGATACGGTATAGAGATGTCCAAGAGGATAGATGAGGTAATAGCGAGTGATGAACAGGCTGATTGAGATGATCGAACAGGCACAGTCCATAGCGATACTTGGCCATACCAAGCCGGACGGTGACTGTGTAGGTTCGTGTCTTGGGCTATACAATTATATACGCGATAACTATGGTGACAAGGAAGTGGTCGTATACTTAGAGGAGCTTCCGAAGAGCTTCGGTTTTCTGGCAGGTGCCGACAAGGTCGTGCACGAATACGAGGACAGGATATATGACCTCGGTGTATCGCTTGATTGCAGTGACACGGACCGGCATGTAAAGTTCGGACCGATCTTTAAGAATGCCAAAGCGACCGCATGCATAGATCATCACAAGAGCAATGCGGGTTTTGGGGATTTCTTTCTGTGCGAACCGGATGTGTCCTCGGCATGCGAGGTTCTGTACAAGCTGCTCGATGACGGTATGATAAACCATGGCTGTGCGGAGGCGCTGTACTTAGGTATAGTACACGATACCGGTGTGTTCAAATATCAGTCAACTTCGCCGGAGACGATGCGCATCGCGGGTGCGCTTATGTCTAAGGGGTTAGACACACAGAAGATAATCGACGATACATTTTACAAGGTGAGCTATAATCAGAACCTGCTTACCGGATACGCGCTGCTTCACTCAAAGCTCTTTTTGGACGGCAGGCTGGTCATGACCAAGCTTGAGCCTGAGGACTTCGAGAGATTTGGGGCAGGCAAGGATGATACGGAGGGTATAGTCGACAAGATCAGGGTGACCGAAGGAACGGAGGTTGCGGTTTTTGCCTACAGGCTTCCGGGCAAGGATTATAAGTTTTCTTTACGATCTATAAAAAAGGTTGATGTGAGCCTGATCGGACTTCACTTTTCCGGCGGCGGTCATATAAGGGCTGCGGGCTTTAACGCAAAGGAATTCGAGCCGGCTTTTGAGACGGTGCTTAAAATGGTTGAGGAGCAGCTTTAATGGATGGCGTTATAAACGTATACAAGGAGCAGGGGTATACCTCCTTCGATGTGGTAGCTAAGCTGAGAGGCATCCTAAAGACCAAGAAGATAGGGCATACGGGGACTCTTGATCCCATGGCCGAGGGCGTACTTCCGGTATGTGTGGGAAGGGCGACCAAGCTCTGTGGGATACTTACCGAAAGTGATAAGTATTACGAGGCGGAATTTAAGCTCGGACTTGAGACCGATACGGAGGATATAACCGGGCAGGTGGTGAATACTGCAGATGAAAAGGTGCTTCGTTCGATAGATGAGAGAGATGTCAGGGAAGCGGCGATGCACTTCGTCGGTGAATATGACCAGATCCCGCCCATGTATTCCGCTATAAAGGTAGACGGAAAGAAGCTTTATGACTATGCGAGAAAGGGTATCGAGATAGAGCGAAAACCGAGGCATGTGTGCATATTTGAGATAAGCGGATTTGCTTATCACGGCGACAGCGTGAGCATGACAGTACACTGTTCAAAGGGGACCTACATTAGAAGCCTTGTGAGAGATATAGGCAGGCGGCTTGGCTGCTATGCGACACTCACAGCGCTTAAGAGAACCCTGGTCTATGGTTTTGAAGCAGGCAAGTCGCTGAAATTAGACGAGATTGCTGAGCGCGTCGCAGGCGGAAGGCTGTCGGAGATACTTCTTCCCATAGACAGTATGCTTAAGGACTATGAAGCATTTTCTGTTCCCGAGACGGCATTTAAGCCCCTTAAGAATGGGAATAAGCTTAAAAGTGAGATCCTGCTGCCTATATACGGCGGGCCTGAGTTTGAGACTGTAAAGAAGGATAAGGCCATATACAGGATATATGACGACGAGGGCATTAAGGCTCTCTATGAATATGAAGAGGCTTCGGGGGAGCTTACCCCCTACAGGATGTTCTTATGACGATATATGATCATGACAGTTTGACAGGGACCGAATTCATGCAGGGTACCGTATGTGCATTAGGCAAGTTCGAGGGTATGCACTTAGGACACAGGATGCTGGTAGAGCGGACGGTGAAGGAGGCAAGGAGAAGGGGCTTAAGCTCTCTTGTCTACGCCATAAATATGCCGGGCAGGCAGACCATCAACCTCCCGGAGGAACGTGCGGATATACTGCGCAGTCTTAACGTGGACGGACTTGTCGAGTGTGAATTCTCGGACGCTTTAAAGTCCATGGAGGCCGAGGCATTTATCGGGAAGGTCCTTATAAGAAAGCTTCATGCGAGAGTGGTTGTATGCGGAACGGATTACCGCTTCGGCAGGGAACGGTCGGGGGATATAGAGCTCTTAAGGAGGTACTCCGATACATTTTCGCTCATAGCCTATGACAAGCTCAAAAAGGACGGGACAGAGATAAGCTCGACGCTTATAAGGGATGAGCTGGCCGGGGGCGCCGTCGACAGGGCGAGAGAGCTGCTCGGCAGACCGTACATGCTCGGCGGCACGGTAAAGAAGGGAAAGCAGATAGGAAGAACAATAGGGTTTCCGACGCTTAACCTTGTTCCGCCAAGGGACAAGATGCTTCCCGAGGCCGGAGTATATGAAACTATGGTAAGTCTCTGCGGCCGGGAGTATACCGCTTTGACGAATGTAGGCAGCAATCCGACCGTCTCCGACGAAGGGCTCGTCACGGTGGAGTCTCATCTCCTCGGCTATAGCGGGGATGCTTACGGAGAGCATATAACCGTTGCCTTTATCAGGAGGCTTCGCGGAGAAATAAAATTTAAGTCCATAGAAGAATTGAAAAATCAGATAGAATCTGATAAAATAAGCATTGTTTCGCGTGCCGGATGACGGCAGGCAGGCACCAGTAGCTCAGTGGATAGAGCAATGGCCTCCGGAGCCATGTGCGTAGGTTCGATTCCTATCTGGTGCATCTAACCTAAAAGGCGGAAGTCCTTATAGATTAAGGGTTGGCCGCCTTTTTGATTTTACTAAAGACGGCCATCGTCATTTATAAACATAAGAATAAATGAAATAAATATACACTTTTTCCGACGAAAAAATGTTGTCAGATTTACATTTTTTTCGATATAATTTGAGTATTCCTTTATGGTGCGTTTCAACAATATGATGAGCTATTTTGATATAACAACAAAAGGATAGACTTATAAGAATCAGCGGAAGCTGAAATTGACAGAAAGGTGAGAGATTGATGAACAAGGTATACAGTGGATTGGATATGCTCCCGACAGGCAGAGCGGATGAGAGCATAACGGAAGGATGCATAGTTCTTGAAGGCGGTGGCTGGAAGGGACTTTACACTTTGGGTGTGCTGGACTATCTCATGGAGCAGAATATAAACTTCAGATCTACTGTCGGAATATCCGCCGGTGCGCTTTCGGGACTCGGGTATGTGACCGGGCAGATAGGATGGGGCGCGAGAGTGGACCTTACCTACAGGCACGATAAAAATTACTGTGGTTTGGGCGCAGTGAAAAGAGATAAGGGTGTTACGGGCTTTTCGTACCTGTATAATGACATCCTTAAGGATCTGCCTTTTGACAAGAAGAGGTTTAAAGAGACGGAGCGGGAATTTGCCGTGGGTCTTACAAATATGGTCACGGGTATGATCGAGTACCATGAGAAAGGGACATGCAATATGTCTGCGGCAATAAGGGCGTCGGCAACGGTTCCCTTCGTATCCAGACCGGTGGTGATAGGTGGCGTGCCGTATTTGGACGGCGGCTGCTCCGAGAAGATACCGTTCTCCTGGGCCGAAAGACGGGGAGAAAAAAAGATCGTAGTTGTAAAGACCAGAGAGAGGGAGTTCAGAAGAAGCGAAGAGCCTGACAAGCTGTCGGGAATCATCTACCATGCGTATCCGAACTTTGTGAAGGCGTACCGGAGTGCAAACAGAAAGTTCAACGAGTTAAATGACCGACTCGAGCAGATGGAGAGGGACGGTGAGGTGTACGTTATCGCGCCTTCCAAACCGGTCGAGGTGACAAGATTTGAATCCGATATGGAAAAGCTCGGGGAACTGTACTGGCTGGGGTATAATGATATGAAGGCCGGCATAGAGGGATTGCGGGATTATCTGAAATAAACCGAATGATCGGCATGTCTCCTCTGATGACGCATCGACCGTCTGGAAAAAAGCTTGAAAAATAGCAGGATTTGCGATAAAATATCAAAAGCTATGTGTATCTGAGAATACACACGGCATTTTGGTTTAAAAAGATTAAGGAGGCATTGGATTTGGCTAAAGGAAAAAAGGATAAGGGCGTAGTCGCGCTACTCTTGCTGTTCGTGTGGCTCGTGTTTATATTACTGGCATTACTGTTTTATTTTTACTTCTTTGACAAGCTGAAGCTCCCGGGCTCCTCTGACAGTGCTGACGGCAAGAAGGTTACTACTGAGGCTGCGGAGACAGTTACTTACAAGATGAATGATAATCTGGAGATCAACTCTCTGGTTATAGAGTATTACACGGCCCTTGCTCTGTGTGATCAGAAGAAACTCAAGAGTATGGTGACGGATGAGAGCAAGTTCGATGATATGACATCGTACGAGAGGACAGCGGCTAAAATCACGAATTACAGAAATGTAAGCTGCTACACACTTCCGGGTATGGATGATAACAGCACGGTTACATATGTCACCTGTAACCTGACCATAGAGGGCGTGACGAGTACCCCTCTTAATATAAGCAGGATGTATATAGTGAAGCAGGCGGACGGTTCTTACAAAATAGACAACAGCGAGCCTTCGGCAGAGCTTAAGAGCTATCTTGAAAAGCAGGATCAGAACCCTGATATACAGGCGCTTTATAAGGCGGTTACCGAGAATATCAACGATGCTATAAAGAATGATGAATCATTTGCGGAGTTTTACAATACCATAAAGCAGGATTAAGAATGACAGGAGCTTCGCGTCAGCACGCGGGGCTCTTGCTTTATAAAGACCTTTCGCAACAGGAAGGATCTGAAGAAGGAGATAAAGCATGGACGAAGGAATTAGACTGAATAAATATTTAAGCGAGGCGGGTGTCTGCTCAAGGAGACAGGCGGACCGCGACATAGAAGCCGGATATGTGACCGTGGACGGGCAGAAAGCGACTCTCGGAACGAAGGTATATGAGGACAGCAAGGTCTGCTATAAAGGCAAGGCTGTTGAGATCAAGGACAAGCTTGTGATATATGCCATGAACAAGCCTATAGGTTGGGTGTGCACCTCTGCGGAAGCGGACGATGAAAGCATATTTAATCATGTTACATTTCCGGAGAGAGTGGTATATGTCGGGAGACTTGACAAGGATTCAAGCGGACTTCTGCTTCTTACAAATGACGGCGAGCTTGCTAACTCGGTTCAGAAGTCGAGAAATAATCATGAGAAGGAATATATGGTAAGGGTAAATAAACCGGTGACCGAGGATTTCATAAAGAAGATGAGTGAGGGAGTACCGATACTCGATACGGTTACAAAGCACTGCAAGGTCAGGAAGACAGGAGAGAGGAGCTTCTCTATCATCTTAACGCAGGGACTGAACAGGCAGATAAGGCGTATGTGCGACGCTCTTGATTACCGTGTGGTAAACCTGAAGAGAGTGAGGGTTATGAATGTGAAGCTCGGAGATTTAAGACCGGGTGAATTCAGAAGGATAGAGGCGGAGGAAGAGAATAAACTGAGAAAGCTGGTACTTTCCGGCAGGGATAAATAAAGAATCTTAAGAAGATAATGATTGAAACGAGGAATGATTATGTCGAACGTATTAGACAGAATGAAAGAACTGAACAAGATACTTAACGAGGCCTCAAAGGCTTACTACCAGCAGGATACGGAGATCATGTCCAACAAGGAGTATGATGCACTCTATGACGAGCTGGTGGCTTTGGAGAAGGAAACGGGGGTAGTGCTCTCGGGAAGTCCCACGGTCAAGGTGGGTTACGAGGTTTTATCCGAGCTTCCGAAGGAAAAGCACCCGTCACCCATGCTCTCGTTAGACAAGACCAAGGAGGTTGATGCTTTAGCCGCATGGCTTGCAGACAAGGAGGGTGTGCTTTCCTGGAAGATGGACGGCCTGACGGTCGTTCTCACCTATGAGGGCGGAGA
>ONVB01000139.1 GCA_900321145.1 uncultured Eubacteriales bacterium
AAAGAAGAGAAGACGTACTATGAGGAGGCTTACGCGGATGCAGTCATGCGGAATCTCTTCAGGCTCAATGCAATACACGAGAAGCTTGATGAGGCGATAGGCGCGAAGGCTTTATATATGCATCCTGCCGACCTTGTGGCAAGTATACCCGATGAGCTTTTTTCTCTTATAATAGGCATAACAACGGTAAGCAATATCCTTCAGCGTGAAAAATCATACACTCACGTTGCAAACTTTATAGATCAATATGTAGCGAAGCATACCAGGAAGAAGATGGTGGATGGCAGAGAGGTAAGCTTCTATACCGGGGCGTATAAGCTCGATGGAAGAAGATTTGCGAATTCGGCGAATACGTATTCTCAGATCAATTTCAAGTTTGAACCCATAAGCAAGTACTTTTTATATCTTGCATATATGTATGAAAAGGAAAGCGGAAACGAGGTGGAGGATGATGATCTCATAAATGCGTATCAGATGTTAAGCGGCAATCATATTGCGAGTATACCCAAGGCAAAGATAGATGAGTGCTACAATGAATATAAGAATGATCCGAAGTATAATAAGATTTATGATGAGTGTAAACTGAGAAAATCAGAGTACACGGAAGGCGTAAGGAAGGTGTATTTCTATGTCATGGTTCATCCTGAGGAGATAAAAATCGAGGAGATGAGAAAAATCCCCGGTCAGGCATATGACAGGACAAGAGCCGAGGGCAGTCAGGAAAAAGAATTAAGAATGGCAAGGCAGTTTGGCTATGCAAGACTTCCCAAAACGGAGGAGCTTAAAGCATACGAGGAAAAGCTTAAGAAGAGCTACGGTAAGATAAATATCGATGCCGAAGGAAATGTTATAGACGATGATCCTTTTTGGCTAAAAGGCATAAAGGAGATGGCGCATGAGCGTGATGATGCCAACGAGGCGGTCAGAAACTACAAGGCACATAAGTTTACGGATATCCTGTCTATGAATGCGGATGAGTTTAAGAAAGAGGCAGAGAAGGCTAAGCTCGAGGCCAAGGAGGAGAAGGAAGAAAAAGATAAGTATGAAAAAGGTGAGCTATCCTATGCTACAAGAAGCTTCCGCGTTTATTCCGACGGAAGCACCTTAGGTGTGGAAAGTCAGAAGCTGGCGAAGAACGCCGGACACAGGATGACACCGGAAGAGTATGAGGATTCCTTTGATCCCGAAAAAGCGTTCTTTGTCTTACAAGATGGGTCTTTGTTTGAACGGGTTATAAAAGACGCGAAGGCTTCGGCCGTGGCAAAAGGAAAAGAGGGAATAGACGACGAATTTGAACCGCTTCAGCTTTTGCTGGAAGACGATATAAGGCACATAGAACGATCTAAAGCAAAAATAGAAGAGTACGGGAGTAAATGTCCGGGATTTACCAATTATATGAGCGATAAGCTTGAAACATTATATGATCTCGTTGACTACAGAGCAGGAAGGAAGCAGAAGCTCCCGGGCGTGGACGCAAAGGTCATAGATTATTCCGGAGGTGTGATGAGCGATGACAGACTCGAGCTTGAGAAGCGTGATCTCTACAACAAAGATAACTACTTCGAGCTCACCGGCATAGCTCACGAGGGAAAGAGCGTTTTGAAGAACGGTACCTATGCCGCGTCCATGGCTATGCAATTTAAGAGCAGGGGTTTTGATATCTCACAGGAGCAGGTAAATACCAAATTGTATAATCTGGTAGGGAATGAAGTAACGCGCGTAGAGGAATTGAAGCTTGGAGTGGACGAGGAGAAAAGTGTTCTTGCATGTGCAGGGCTGATAAGCTTCGCAAAAGATAATATGGCAGTTCACAGCACGACAGCCGATTTTTACGGCAGGAATAAGGATAAGCTTGACAGGATACGCGAAAAGATACGGGAAAAGCTTACTTCCTCGGGAATAGAGGCTGACATAGCGACAGTCGAGATCATACTTGCAAAACAGATAGAATCGGATGTTGATTTGAGCAGGCAGAGAAAAAACGATATTGAGTATATCAGGCGCTGCATAATCGATGCTATTGCGAAGCATAAGTCGCCGGTTTCCGCAAGGTTCGGTGACCATTATATAACTATATACGGAGTGGAGGGAAACAAGGTCAAGTTTGACGATCATATAACCTCGGTTGAGAATCCGACGAGGATAGACGATCTTGAGCATCTCTTCACCGGCAAGGTTGAGCTTGTATGGTTTGAGGAGCTTAAACCGGGAGTGGCTGAGAGAGATTATCTGAAAGAGCGAAGTGGTTATGGTGATGCCGGTAATCTGTATGGCAGCGATATCAGAAATTACGAGTACAATATATACGGCACAAGATACGAGTACAAAGGAGAAAAGTACAAAGACAGCATAGTCTCCGGTATGATGAAGGACGGTTACATAAAGGAAGGGGAGAAGGTAAGTACAGAGCAGACTATATATCTGCCCAAAAGGGTTTACTTCAAGACGGTTGAGGAGGAAAAAAAGGAGTCCGAAGCAAGAGAGAAGATGGTGCGTTCCAAGAAGCTGAAAAAAGCGGAAAAGAAGTATTCATCTGACTTAGTGACCGGTGCAAGGTGTATAAAGCATACGGATTTTAAAAACCGTACTGTAGGCAGACCTCATGAAAAAGATGAGATCTTTTCCGAGGAGAAGTTTGAGGAGCTTTTCGGCAGGGATGAGGTCATAGACAGGATGAATGAAAATGTAAGGTTCATAGAGAGCAGCTTCACGGATCCGATCCCTGAAGCGGAAGATGTAAAGGAAGCTCCCTCAAAGGAGGAGGAAGAGGCAAGAAATACCATAAAGAAGGCACTTGCGAAGGAGTGCGGTATCCTCTCGGATCAGCGTGTGAAGGATTACGAGATGGGAAGAGTCAACATGGCTTCGACAACCCTCGAGCATTATAACAAGAAAGGTGGTATGCTCCGCTACCAGGAGCCGGAGACAAAGCAGGCTATGGTACATCTGTTTTATTTTATGGGAATAAATAAAGACTATAAAGCTTTCAACGGCTCGTCGCTCGTATGTGAAGATCCGATCGCTATGAGCTCACATTTTGACCACATGCTTTATGCGGGCGGTGTGTTTCAGCTCGATGAATTTGATTACTTCTCGGATGCGCAGTTCGTGTCGGGTTTTGCCGAAAAGTATGACAAGCTTCTTAAGATCTCGGCAATGAAGACTCTGGCCGAGTATGTGATCAGAAAATTTCCGGATCATAAACATAATCTTTATTTGTCTACAACAGAGGCAATAGCGAGACTTGAATACTTCGACAACGTAAGAAAGCACTATGAGGACAGGATGAAGCTTATATCCTCGCCTTATTACACAAGGGTGTCAACTCAGACCCTTCAGGGGCTGGCGGCTGACCCCGGGAAGGTAGAAGCTATCAGGGATGAAGGTTTCAGAAATTTCGTGAAGCTGTACAAAAAGGTTCAGGAATCCGATTTCGGGCCGGAGGGTAAGGACAAGAAGCCGGTCTATGAAAGGCTTGTTGATAAAAGGCTTGAGGAAAGCTACGAAAGGGATATGGCTGTCTTGAACAATATCATGGAGGGTGTAGAGTTAAAGGATAATATGGTCGACACAGTTGTCACGATGTACAACAAGGTTAAGGACAAGACCTTGCTTGCGCTCCCTGAGGACGATATGGTATTCCTTAAAACAGTCAGGTATGCGGATACTACTGACAGAGCGGGAGCGTTGGATATGGATGACATAGCAAACTGTGAGAAGGATATAGAAGATATCTGCGAGAAGGGAGAATTCAGGGGACAAAAGCTTAAAGAGGAGCATAAAGCTGCGCTTAAAGCAGACATAGACAGCTTTATAGCCAACAGGCGAAGAGCTGTAGCTCACTTTGAGGCCAAGTATATAACCGAGGGCTGGACGCATGGCTTTTATACCGATATCAATAATCCGAAGATCAAGAACTCTGAATTGGGCAGGAAGCTTTGGGAGAAGTTCAAAACAGCACATAATGATGATCTGGTTAAAATTATCATAGATGGTAAGAAGACCAGAAACCCTTATATGCGCAGTCTGACCGATATATACGGGAAGATGGTTGCATTTGGTTATAAGATAAATGAAAAGTATGAAAGCCTTATCGGTAAGAATCTGGATAAAGCCATGACTCTGAGAAAGAAGAAGTACGGGATAGACAGCTTCCCGGTATTTTCGGTAAACGGCAGGAGCTATAAGGATTACAAGGGAAACTATTTATATGATGTGCTGAGCGGAAAGAATCTGACCATACCGGGCAGGGACGGAGAAAGAGTCTGCGAGCTGCTTGATGAGTATGATGAATTGACGCGTACCCAGATGAGTATAGACTTCAATTTTGGTGCGATGGGTGCCGAAGGAGAGAAGTATCTGGTCGGACATGTATACGGAAAACAGAACAAGAAGAAGGGATTTGATATGGAGCAGGAGCTCTTCGATATCGTATCCCGGTATGACGAGGATGTAAAAACGGTAAAGAACGGAAAATATGCAAAGTTTCGCAAAAAGGATGAAAACAAAGAAAAACTCAGCAGAAAACCTGAGCTTGAGTTTGTTCAGTGGTAGGTGCCTTACGGTTGAGCGGGTGAAAATAGCATAATATGGTGATGAAGAAGGGGCAGCCGGGATAAGAGGGTTACTTTAAATCCGGCAGTCTCTTCTTTTTTCTTTTTCTTGACTATGAAGATTAGCGCATATATAATATCAAAGTTATGGATATAACTATTGTTTGTAGTTTTGCATATAATAAGTAGAAAGAAGACAGGAGACATCTTATGGACAGAATAAAGTTAGCCATCGACACCTTAGGTGGTGATAACGGTGCAGAGCCTATGGTTGTAGCGGTGCAGGCCGCCTTTGAAAAGTATGACGACTTTGACATAACCCTCTATGGCAAGGAGGGTGAGCTCAACGATATTATAAATAAATACGGATTAGACGAGACCAGAGTCAGAGTGGTGGGTGCCACCGAGACGATAACCTGTCATGACGCTCCTGTTGATGCGGTAAGAAGAAAGAAGGATTCATCCATGGTGCTTGCCCTTACCTCCGTGAAGAACGGGGAGAATCAGGCTGTTATCTCCGCGGGCAACACCGGAGCGCTTCTTGCCGGCGGTACATTTATCGTGGGAAGGGCAAAGGGAGTTAAAAGAGCTCCTCTTGCAACTTTAGTCCCGACGAGGACGGGAGACTGTCTCATGCTCGACTGCGGCGCTAATGTGGATGTAAAGCCCGAGGCGCTTGTTCAGTTTGCGAAGATGGGATCGATATATATGGAGAGCATAATGGGAGTGAAGAAACCCAAGGTAGCTCTTGTCAACATAGGTGCCGAGGATGAGAAGGGAAATGAGCTCGTGAAGCAGACCCTTCCCGTGCTCAGACAATTAAAGGATATCAACTTTGTCGGAAGCATAGAGTCGCGTGATATAGTCAGTGGGCAGGCCGATGTCATAGTCTGCGAGGCATTTACCGGTAACTGTATGCTCAAGCTCTACGAGGGCGTGGGCAGGATGTTCATGAGCGAGATAAAGGGTGTCTTAAACCAGTCACCGAAGACAAAGCTCGGCGCGGCGCTTATATATAAGCCGCTCAAGAAGCACTTAAAGCGCTTTATGGCGGACGACAAGGGCGGTGCGCCGCTGCTCGGGATAAAGGGACTTGTGGTCAAGATCCACGGCAACAGTAAGAATGCCGAGGCAGAGAGCGCCATATATCAGTGCAGGAACTTCATCATAAGCGGTGTAAATGAGAAGATAGTGAAGAGCTTTGAACAAGTGTAGAAGATTCTTCGGGCATACGCCATGTGTCAATACGATAAAAGCGAAGAATCTTATAACAAGGAGGCCGTAAGGTGGCTTTAGACAGCGGCAGCATAGAAAAGGTTGAAAATATAATTGGTTATCATTTCAGGGATAAGGCGCATATCAGGACTGCGCTTACTCATAAGTCCTATGTGAACGAGAAGATGACCGGTCACCCGGAAAGCTATGAGAAGTATGAATTTTTGGGTGATGCCATCCTTGAGTATATAAGCAGCGAGTTTCTGTTTGAGGAATATAAGGAGCTTGCCGAGGGTGAGCTGACCAAGCTCAGGGCGAGCTTAGTGTGTGAGTTCACACTGTCGAAGATAGTCAGAGCGTTAAAGCTCGGGCAGTTTATACTCTTTTCCAAGGGGGAGAGGCTGACCGGGGGCGCGGACAGGGATTCGATATTATGCGATATATTTGAATCGGTTTTGGGTGCGATATACTTAGACGGCGGTATGGAGCCCGCAAGAGCGTATGTGAAGAAGCATCTTCTGACGGATATAGAGAGCAAGCGCCGGTTCCACGATTCCAAGACGATGATACAGGAATATGCCCAGTCAAAAGGGCTTGAGATAAACTATGAGACAGTCGGTGAGAGCGGGCCGGATCATATGAAGACCTTTGAGGTCGTACTGAAGATAGGCGGGGAGAAGGTCGGACACGGAGTCGGAAGCTCCAAGAAGAACGCCGAGCAGGAGGCTGCATACGAGGCGTTGAACAGATTGCAGGAAGAATCTTAAAAACGAGGATTATAGATGTATTTAAAAAGCATTGAAGTCAACGGCTTCAAATCATTTGCAAATAAAATAGTATTCAAATTCAACAACGGTATAACAGGTATAGTCGGACCGAACGGTTCGGGCAAGAGTAATGTCGGCGATGCGGTCAGATGGGTGCTCGGAGAGCAGAGTGCAAAGCAGCTTCGAGGTGCCAAGATGGAGGATGTCATCTTCGCGGGCACGGAGCTGAGGAAGCCGCAGGGCTCTGCTTATGTGGCTATCACATTAGACAACAGTGACCATGTGCTTCCGATAGATTACACCGAGGTAACGGTTGCGCGAAGAGTGTTCCGCTCGGGTGAAAGTGAGTATCTGATAAACGGAGTGACCAGCAGACTCAAGGATGTGGCGGCCCTCTTTTTTGATACAGGTATCGGTAAGGAAGGGTATTCGATCATCGGGCAGGGTCAGATCGACCGTATACTTTCGGGCAAGCCCGAGGAGCACAGAGAGCTCTTTGATGAGGCGGCAGGTATTGTGAAGTATAAGAAGAACAAGGCCGCTACCGAGAAGTCGCTTGAGTCGGAGAGGGAGAATCTGACCAGAGTGAACGACATCTTAAGCGAGCTCGAGAGACAGGTCGGCCCGCTCAGGGAACAGTCCGAGACCGCGAGGAGATACCTTATCTTCAAGGATGAGTTGAAGAAGCTCGATATAAATGCTTTCCTCCTTGATTCCGAGGAGAGAGACGCAAAGAAGGAAGAACTCGAAGAGAAGCTTCGGATAGTTACGGACGATATCTCGAGGATAGCCGGTGAGCTTGATGCAGCCAAGGAAAGCTATGAGCGCATAGAGAACCGTATAGAGGAATTGTCTAATGAGATAGACGAAGCCAAGAACAACCTCGCCGAGAAGAAGCTCGACAACGAGAAGCAGGACGGAGAGACAAGGCTTGTAAATGAGCAGCTCCGCTCCTTAAAGGACAGTGAGGGTGTTATCGCAGAGCAGATCGAATCTCTGAACAACAGTCTTGCTTCTTACAAGAAGGAATTAGATGAGATATTTGAGAAGAAGAGCGCTATCGACGAGCAGCTCGACGATGCGGATGATGTGCTTGAAGCTGCGGTGCAGGAGGCGGACAGCATAAAGGAGCGTATCGAGAAGGCTGAGGCCGAGGCCGAGGATTCGAAGTCTCTGATCATAGAGAATATAAGCGAGGGCGGTGCCTTAAAGGCAAAGGTCGGCAGGTATGATACCATGCTTGAGAATATAGCTTTAAGACGCTCCGAGCTTGAGCAGAGATACCTGAGTTTAAAGAGTGAGGAGACCAGGCTCAACGCCGAGAGCAAGGAGGCTTTTGAGGCGCAGAAGAAGCTTACGGCCGAGGTCGAAAGACTCGAGCAGACTATCGCCGAGGCAAGAGAGGCGATAGACGAGAGCGCCAGGGAGGAGCTTTCGTCAAAGAACGAGATAACCGCGACGGGCAATCAGATCATAGGTTTGAGATCGAAGAAGGAAACCTTGAGAAATATGTCCGAGCGTTATGAGGGCTATGGCAACAGCATTAAGCGCGTGATGGAGCTCAAACCCGGAAACAAGGGGCTTATAGGCGTTGTGGCCGACATCATAGAGGTAGATAAGAAGTACGAGACCGCCATAGAGACGGCTCTCGGAGGAAGCATACAGAACATCGTGACAGAGGATGAGGCGACCGCCAAGAAGATGATCGCCTTTCTAAAGGAGAACAAGGCGGGGCGCGCTACATTTCTTCCCATAGAGTCCATAGTCATAAGAGGCGGAGTGGACGAAGCGGTGAAGAAGGAGCGCGGCGTGGTCGGGATCGCCTCCGATCTTGTGAAGTCGGATGCAAAGTTCGATACCATAATCAGGCACCTTCTCGGAAGAATAGTTGTATGCGATAATATAGACAACGCTTCCGGACTTGCGCGAAAATACAAGCAGAGCTTAAGGATAGTGACCTTAGAGGGTGAGCAGATAACTCCGGGCGGCGCCATGACGGGCGGTGCTTTCAGAAATAGCTCAAATCTTCTCGGAAGAAAGAGAGAGCTTGAGGATATAGACGAGCAGATAGTGAAGCTTGAGAAGAGAAAGCAGGAGCTCGAGAAGGTAGTGCAGGAGTCCAAGGCCTTCAGAGAGAGCAAGAGAGCCGTTCGTGATAAAGCTTTGGACGAGTTGAACCAGGTGAGCGTGGAGAAAAACACTGCGGACATCGCGGCAAACAGGGCCAAGGACAGACTCGAGGAGATAGAGGGCACCTACAACAAGGTGGCCAGAGAGCGCGAAGAACTAAAGAAGCAGATTGAAGAGATAAACCGGAACAAGGGCGAGCTCGAGAAGGGCAATCTCGAGAAAGAGCAGGACAACAAGCGCCTCGAGGACAGGATAGAGGAGCTTGAAAAGCAGCTTGTAAAGGACCGTGCCCTGCATGAAGAAAAGCTCGCTGCCGTAAATGAACTCAATATAAAGTTCAACAGCATAAAGCAGGAAAATGACTTCCTGATGACGAACATCGAACGTATAAGAAGCGCCGAGTCCGCCGCAAAGCAGAACCTGAAATCATTGAATGACCGTGTGTCACAGGGGGCCACAGAGGCTGCGGCACTCTCCGAGAAGCTTTCATCGGTCGCTCACAGGATAGAAGAAAATAACCGCATCATAGCGATATACGAGAAAAAGCTTGAGGAGCTTAAAGCAAAGAAGGCTTCCGAGCAGGAGCAGCACAAGGACTTCTTCGCAAAGCGGGAGGAGCTCTCGAATCAGATGAATGCGCTTGACAAGAGCTCATTTAAGCTTAACGCGCAGATAGAGAAACTCACCGAGCAGGGCGATGCGCTGAATGATTATATGTGGGAGGAGTATGAGCTCACACTCAATTCCGCGCTTGAATTCAAGGACGATACACTTACCGATTCGGGAAGTCTGAAGAAGGAGATAAGTGAGGTCAAGTCCAAGATCAAGTCTCTCGGTGACGTAAATGTAAATGCTATCGAGGACTATAAGGAGGTATCCGAGAGGTACGAATTCCTGAAGACTCAGCACGACGATATCGTGAAGGCGGAGGAGAACCTGGTCAATATCATCGCCGAGCTCGACAGAGCCATGAAGGAGCAGTTCGCCGCAAGCTTTAAGGATATAAGACTCATGTTCCTGAAGGTGTTCAAGGAGCTTTTCGGCGGTGGAAAGTGCGAGCTTGAGCTGGTGGATGAGGAGAATATACTCGAGACGGGTATAAGGATCATAGCTCAGCCGCCCGGAAAGAAGCTTCAGAACATGATGCAGCTCTCCGGTGGTGAGAAGTCGCTTACCGCGATCGCTTTGCTCTTTGCCATACAGAGCCTCAAGCCATCCCCGTTCTGTCTGTTGGACGAGATAGAGGCGGCGCTTGACGACTCCAACGTAAAGCGATATGCAAATTACCTGAGCAGGCTTACAAGCGATACTCAGTTTATAGTCATCACTCACAGGAAGGGTACCATGGAAGCCTGTGATATACTTTATGGTATAACCATGCAGGAAAAAGGTGTATCGACCTTAGTGTCGGTAAATATGATAGAGGACAAGCTGGACGATTAGGAGGTTTGATCTATGGGATTGTTCGGATGGAAAAAGAAAAAGAATGCCGAGGCGGCTGCCGAAAACGAGCAGATAAATGAACAGGCAGCAGAGCTTCAGGTGGAGGAGACAGCTGCCGTCGGAGAAGATGCGGCGGATGAGGCTTCGGATGACTTCTTAAAGCCGCCTACGGAGGTGCTCTTTGCCGCACCGCAGGAGGAAGAAAAAACAGAGTATAAAGAGGAAGTTACTCCGGTTATGCCGGTGAAGTCCGCTAAACCCAAGTGGGGCAGATCATGGGTAGAGGCGGACGAGGAAGCTCCCGCTGCCGCACCTATAGAAAACTCTGAACATACAGTTGCTTTTCAGAGCGAAGAGCAGGCCGGCGGAGTTGCAGGTGAGCTTGATGAGAATACCGATCAGGCGGCCGAACCGGTTGAAGAGGTTCCGGCCAAGAAGAAAAAGAAGGGCTTCTTCAAGAGACTTGCGGAAGGACTGTCGAAGACAAGAAACAGCTTTGCCAATATATTTAAGGCAAGCGAGATCGATGACGATTTCTACGAGGAGCTCGAGGAGACGCTCATCATGTCCGATATGGGCGTGGAGACTACCGAGCGGATAATAGACGACCTCAAGGCCAGAGTGAAGGAACAGCATATAAAAGAGGCTGCAGCCTGCCGTGACCTGGTGATCAATATCTTAAGAGACCAGATGTCTGTGGATGACAGCGCATATGACTTCGAGAATAAGAAGACGGTGCTCTTTATAATCGGTGTTAATGGCGTGGGCAAGACCACCTCGGTAGGAAAGCTCGCCGCTATCTACAAGGCAAGAGGCAAGAGCGTGATGATGGCCGCTGCCGATACCTTCCGCGCGGCTGCCATAGACCAGCTCAAGACCTGGTCGGAGAGAGCCGGAGTGCCGATCATCGCACAGAGCGAGGGCTCCGATCCTTCATCGGTGGTATTCGATGCCGTTGCCGCTGCCAAGGCAAGGGGAACGGATATACTTCTTGTGGATACAGCGGGAAGACTTCACAACAAGAAGAACCTTATGGACGAGCTTGCCAAGATGCGCAGGATAATCTCGAAGGAGTATCCCGAGGCGAATGTAGAATCCTTGATTGTACTCGACGGAACCACCGGCCAGAACGCTTTAGAGCAGGCAAGACAGTTCTCGGAGGTTACCGAGATTAACGGTATCATAATTACAAAGCTCGACGGAACCGCAAAGGGCGGTATTGCTATTGCAATCCAGTCAGAGCTTTCGGTACCGGTTAAGTTCATCGGAGTCGGAGAGAAGATAGGAGATTTGCAGCGCTTTGATCCGAATGCTTATGTCACGGCGCTTTTTGCGGACTTTGACACGCGTTCGGATGTGGAGATTGCTGCGGGTCTTGACCTGAATCCTGATGACGACTTATTTGATATTGAATAGTAAATAGAATTAAGCAACCAAAAGACAATAAAGTTAATTCTCGGCGCGAGGTACATGTGTTTTGAGGGAGTATCGACCGAAAAACACATGTCCGGGAGCCGAGCCAATAAAGTGAGCGTTGCTTAATTCGTGGAGGATAATTAGATGAGCGAGTTAACACTTGATAAATTTGAAAAGGCATATGACATAGTCTCGAAGGTGGTGAAGCCCACTCCACTTATAGAGAGCGACTTCTTCTCCGAACTGACCGGCAACAGAGTATATCTTAAGCCTGAGAATATGCAGGTCACCGGAGCCTACAAGATAAGAGGAGCTTATTATAAGATAAGCACCCTTTCCGACGAGGAAAGAGGCAAAGGTCTTATAACTGCTTCGGCGGGCAACCACGCGCAGGGCGTGGCATACGCCGCAAAGGAGTACGGCGTTAAGGCGGTTATCGTGATGCCGACTTCAACCCCTCTTATAAAGGTAAACCGTACCAAGGCTTACGGCGCGGAGGTAATACTTTACGGAGATGTGTATGACGATTCCTGCGCTTACGCGTTGAAGCTTGCGGAGGAGAAGGGCTATACATTTATCCATCCCTTTGACGATCTCGATGTGGCAACGGGCCAGAGCACTGTAGCCATGGAGATAATCAAGGAGCTTCCCTTTGCGGACAAGATCCTTGTTCCGGTAGGCGGAGGCGGACTTGCCACAGGCGTATCGACGCTTGCGAAGATGCTGAACCCGAACATCAAGGTGATAGGCGTGGAACCTCAGGGAGCGGCCTGCCTTCAGGCGTCCTTCAGGAATAACGAGGTCACGACCTTAGAACATGTGGATACCATAGCTGACGGTACCGCGGTTAAGACCCCCGGAACTAAGATATTCCCGTATCTGAGAGAAAACTTAGATGATGTGATAACCATCGAGGACAGCGAGCTTATAGTAGCCTTTCTCGATATGCTCGAGACTCACAAGATGCTTGTTGAAAACAGCGGCTTACTCACCGTTGCAGCCTTAAAGCATCTTGAGCCGAAGAACGAAAAGGTGGTTGCCATCTTAAGCGGCGGCAATATGGATGTGATCACCTTCTCATCCGTAGTACAGCACGGACTTATCGCAAGAGACAGGATATTTACCGTATCCGTTCTGCTTCCGGATAAGCCGGGCGAGCTTCAGAATGTTGCCGGGGTTATCGCAGAGCAGAAGGGAAATATAATCAAGCTTGAGCATAACCAGTTCGTGACCATCAACAGGAACTCGGCGGTTGAGCTTGTGATAACCATGGAGGCATTCGGAACAGAACACAAAAATCAGATCTTAAAGGTCTTGAACGATACGGGTTACAGACCGATAGAGAAGAAACCGAAGGCGATATTTTAGATGAAGATGATGACGATCGCAAGCGGAAGCAGCGGAAATTCGACTCTGATACAGTCGGACAGTAACGCTGTGCTTATCGATTGCGGTATATCGAAGAAGAGGATAGAAGAGGCTTTAAGCTCCGTGGATATGTCGCTCTATGATATAGACGGTATATTTATCACACACGAGCATACGGATCATGTGAGTGCGGTCGGAGTGATCGCCCGCACCTACGGCTTAAAGATGTATGCCACCGAGGAGACGATCAGGGCCATATCACGCATAAAGAGCTTAGGAAACTTCGACAGGTCGCTCTTTACTGCAATCGATCCCATGAAGTCTGTGCAGGTGGGAGACTTGAGTGTAAGAGCCTACCCGGTCTGGCATGATGCCGCGGATCCCGTGTGCTACACGGTGACCGACGGACACCGTAAGGTATCGGTTGCGACCGATATGGGTGACTACGACGACGGACTTGTCAGGGAGATATCCGGCAGCGACGCCATGGTCATAGAGACCAATCATGACATAAGGATGCTTCAGGTAGGAAGGTATTCCTACGACTTGAAGCAGCGTATCTTAGGGAAGCGCGGACACCTGTCCAACGAGGCGGGCGGAAGGCTGATAAGATCGGTATTAAATAATCATATAAGAGCGATATTCCTGGGACATCTGTCCAAGGATAACAATCTGCCGGAGCTTGCATACGAGGCGGTGAAGTATGAGCTTAACGGTAATCCTTACTCAAGTGATGTGCGTGACTTTAACATAAGTGTCGCACCGCGGGATACCGCCGGACCCCTGATCACGATATGAGATTGATACAAAAAGATAATTACCTGCAGTACGGCGCAATCAGATATATATGATCGCGAGAAAGCGACGGTTTTGTGAACATGATCAAAGAGCAGGAAAAAAATCAGAAAAGTGAATGATCACTGATACCAGAAAATACTTGAAAGGAAGAGATAATAAATGAAGAAGACAATTATCACAGTTCTCGGAAAGGACAGGGTAGGTATCATCGCGAAGGTGTGCGTATACCTGTCGGGCAACAATATCAATATTCTTGACATAGCACAGACCATAGTTGACGGCTATTTCAATATG